>JASLAI010000265.1 GCA_030147225.1 Planococcus sp. (in: firmicutes)
TAATCCTTTCAAATACTCCTCACCGTGCTTAAGGATAATCTTCGCCGCCGCCTCGTCGACAATCTTTCCAGCACCTTTCGGCAAAGTAACACCAGCCTTTGCGCTCATGCGGTCCATTTCCTCCAGAAAGGCGACGCGTGCAATGATGGATGCGCAGGCTACTGAGACATGCAGACCTTCCGCTTTTGTCGAGAACAGGACGTTCTCTCGGATGATTTCGGGTTGTTCTTTAATATGCTTGTAATAGATGCTGCGTTCGGCAAACTGGTCAATCAGGATGGCGTCGGGTTTTTCTGGCGCGATGTTGCTTAGTACGTGCTTGAGGGCTTGATTGTGCAACAGGGCTTTAATTTTTCCTTGCGACCAGCCTTGGCCTTGAACTTTATTGTATTTATCATTTTTTAAGGTCAGCACTTTATGTGCAAATGCTTCTTTTAAGTCGGGTGCGACTTGGCGCATCCAAGCGTCGGTCAACTGTTTAGAATCTTTGACGCCGAGTTCGTGGGCAAGTTCGACTTGATCTGCTGGCACGTAGCAGGCGGCGACAGTGATTGGCCCAAAAAAATCGCCGGTGCCGGTCTCGTCTGAACCCAAGACAGAGAGTTTGGCAAATCCATCCGGCAATTTGTCGCCTTTAGCGGAAGCGGTCTTTTCAACCGCTGCATCTGCCGCACCCCATTTGGCTGCTTCTCGCTCAGCTCCATTTCCCTGGAACATAACTTTTCCGGAAGTATAGACGGTCACGACCGTATCGGACAGTTTGGCGCTGAAGCGGGCGTAGGGATTCTTTGTCGAAATCTTGTTTTTCTCATAATGTGACATTACCCGAAGGAGACTTTCCTCTGGTAATTTCAGAACTGTATTTGACATGGACGAGTCACCTTTCTTTGATTCACAATCGGCTTGTGTTCATGGTATGATGGTCTATAGAATTCCAAAGGGGGATATTGCATTGTCAGAGCAACATAAAATTCACACGGTCGTTGACATCTATGGCAACACCTATAAAATGGTCGGTACCGAAACATCTGGCCACATGCGTCTGGTTGCATCGATTGTTGACAGCAAGATGCGGGAGATTAATGCCTTGAATCCATCACTGGATCAGGCAAAGCTTGCCGTTTTGACTGCCTCAAATGCGGTACATGACTATCTTAAACTGAAAGAGCAAGTTGAACAATTAGAAAATGAATTGAAAAAACTGAAGGGTTGACGTGGATGATTGATATAATTTTATTAATCCTACTGATCGGTGGCATCATCGTGGGCGCCAAAAGAGGTCTTGTTGTCCAGCTGATTCATATGATCGGATTTATTATTGCACTTGTCGTGGCCTATAAATACTACAAACCCTTGTCCGAATACTTTGTGTTATGGATTCCTTATCCGGCTGTAAACGAGAATTCTCAGTTTACGCTTGTAGTAGAACAATTGGACTTGGAACAAACTTTCTATCAATTACTGGCATTTGCTTTGATTTTCTTTGTGGTGAAATTTGCTTTGCAGCTGATCGCATCCATGTTCGATTTTTTGAAGTATTTGCCGGTACTCGGATTTTTCAGCAAAATCCTTGGCGCAGTTTTAGGGTTTATTGAAGCATACATACTTCTCTTTATTTTCGTTTATGTGTTTGCGCTGCTTCCTCTGGATGCTGTGCAAAGCCGCTTGGAGAATTCAGGAATTGCGCAGTATATGCTGGAGCATACGCCTTATTTCTCTGAGAAAGTGAAGGAATGGTGGTATATTTATATGTAGTAGGAACTTCTCTCTTACGAGGGAAGTTTTTTTAATCGAAATGGGGGGCTCTTGGTGAATAAGAAGATTATCATCAGAACGCTTGAAAAAATTGCGTTGTACATGGAACTTAAAGGGGAAAACCCGTTTAAAGTATCGGCTTTCCGTAAAGCTGCCCAGGCGCTTGAACTGGATCAGCGCAGCTTGGATGAAATGGACGATGTCACGAAATTGAAAGGCATTGGCAAAGGGACTGGGGATGTCATTCTGGAACTGATCAATGACGGCAAGTCCACGGTTCTTGAAGAGCTTCAGGAAGAAGTGCCGAAAGGTCTTGTTCCAATGATGAAGCTTCAAGGAATGGGCGGCAAGAAAATTGCTAAACTTTACAAGGAACTGGGAATCGATTCAATGGAAGCGTTAAAGACAGCTTGCTTGAACAACGAAATCCAGAAGCTTCCTGGGTTCGGCCCGAAATCAGAAGAAAAAATTCTAAAAGAGTTGAATGATTTTGAAACAAAGCCAGATCGGCAGCCCATTTGGAAAACAGAAGAAACAGTGGCATTTATCGAAGACGTCTTGATAACAATTGCGGAAGTAACAGAGTATTCCGTAGCTGGCAGCTTCCGCCGGACCAAAGAAACCAGCAAAGACCTGGACTTCATCATCGCAACTGCTGAACCGGCACTTGTGAAAGAACAATTGCTTGCAGCTTTGCCTGTGCAGGAGACAATTGCTTCAGGAGACACGAAAGTGTCAGTGACCGTCGATGTACTGGAGCCGATTGATGTTGATTTCCGACTGGTGGCGCCAGAAGAATTTGTGACAGCGCTGCATCATTTTACCGGATCGAAAGACCACAACGTGAAAATGCGGCAGCTCGCGAAATCTCAGAATAAGAAAATCTCTGAGTACGGAGTAGAGCAGGAAGATGGGTCTGTTGCGACGTTCAAATCTGAAGAAGATTTTTTCGCGCATTTTGGCTTGCCCTTCATTCCGCCATCCGTGCGGGAAGATGGACGCGAACTGGATCGTTTGAATGAATTGTCTG
>JASLAI010000292.1 GCA_030147225.1 Planococcus sp. (in: firmicutes)
TTATTTGGTTCTGAACTCAATATGAACGGCATTAAGCTGAGAAAGGATTGGACAGAGGACTTTCAAGTTAACGGTGAAGAACATCACTTGAAGCAAGTTTTCATTAATCTATTGAAAAATGCAGTTGAATCGATGGAACAACCTGGAGAAATTCGAATATTACTGAAAACGGAAGATGACTCTACATTTTCCATCAGCTTTAAAGATTCGGGAATTGGAATCTCAGAAAAAGATTTAGCAGCTGTTTTCGAACCTTTTTTCACAACTAAAGCCAGCGGTACAGGATTAGGATTAATCGTTTCCCAAAAAATCGTCCAGGAGCATAAAGGTACTCTCACCCTATCAAGCACTGTGGGAGAAGGAACCACTGCTAAAATCCTGTTGCCATTTGAATAAATATAAGACAGAAAGAGAAAAATCGAATGATTTTTCTCTTTCTGTCTTTTTACTTGGACTGTTTATTAGATTTCCTGATTTTCATTAATTCCAATCTTCATTATCGTCTTCATCTTCATTATCATCGTCATTATCCGAATCAACTTTTAGGATCGAGCCGTCTTTGGCATTGACCTCCACTTCATGTTCGGAGCGGCCGTCTTTGATCTCGATTTCGTAGTAAGCGAGACCATCATCGTTTTCAAGCTCAAATCCTTCGACAGTTCCATTTACTACTGCTAAAGCCGCTTCAATGGCTTTGTCAGAACCGATCAATTCTTTAGTTTTGCCGGTTGAATCACTTGCAGCGGCCGGTGAAGAGGAGGTTATTTCGCTGGATTGTCTCTTTCTTTTTACCGAAGGCTGCTTATTTCAACACGGTTTTGATCCATTTCGCTTTGTTTTTATAAGGCGGAAAGACCAGATTCGTTGATAGTTTGGTTGATTTTTTCAAGATCGATTTGGCATGCGTGAAGGTTTCAAAACTTGCCTTGCCGTGGTAGGAATTCACTCCAGATGTTCCAATCCCTCCGAACGGCAAATAAGAACTCCCCACGTGAGAAACTGTATCGTTGATGCAGCCGCCGCCAAATGGCAATTGATCTAAGAAGAACCGAACCACCCGATCATTTTCCGAGAACAGGTAAGCGGATAAAGGCTTCGGCAATTGACGGATTTGACGCAGCAACAATGGCAAGTCTGTATAGCTGATGATCGGCAAAATCGGTCCAAAAATTTCGTCTTCCATTGATGGACTGTCCCAGCTGATCTGATCCAAAATGGTCGGTTCAATGTAAAGATCATTTCGGTCTATGCTGCTACCGTAAATCACCTGGCCTGATTCTTTTTGAATGATTTCTGCTAACCGGTCAAAATGCTGTGTATTGACGATGCGCCCAAAATCAGGACTTTTTTGTGCGTCTTTTCCGTAAAACTTCTGTATCGTTTTCGTTAACTTTTTCAAAAATTCTTCTTTAACTGATTCGTGCACACAAACGTAATCAGGCGCTACACAAGTTTGACCTGTATTCATCAGTTTTCCCCAGGCAATCCGTTTTGCCGCCAAATCAAGATTAGCTGTCTGGTCCACAATCACTGGACTTTTTCCGCCGAGTTCCAAGGTAATCGGTGTTAAACGCTCCGATGCCGCTTTCATGATGACTTTTCCGACATTTACACTGCCTGTAAAGAAAATATAGTCGAATGACGCATGGATTAACGCCGTCACTTCTTCTTTTTCGCCTTCAACTACACGAATGTAATAAGAAGGAAATGCTTCTTCAATGATGGTTCGGATGACTCTCGCCACATGAGGCGTCGCTTCAGAAGGTTTGACCACTGCACAATTTCCTCCGATGATGGCACCAATCAAAGGCTCCATCACCAATTGGAATGGATAGTTAAACGGCCCAATAATCAATACAGAGCCGTAGGGTTCACGAATGACAAAACTTTTGGCAGGCTGCAGATGAATCGGTGTTTTAACTTGCTCCGGCTTCATCCAGTCTTCCAGGTTCTTTGCCATGCTGCCGATACTGTCGAGTACAAAGCCGACTTCAGTTGCATAAGCTTCAAATTCACTTTTGCCTAAGTCTTTCTTTAATGCATCAATCACTTCGGGTTTATAGGATTGGATCACGCTTTTTAACCGGTGCAATTGCTCGATCCGAAAATTCGTTGATTTAGTATCGCCTGTATAAAAGTAAGCACGTTGTTCTTCAATCATATTCTCTACATCAGTTGCTGTAAAATTCATTTTTCAACCTCCTCCAAGTTTCTTCATTGTTTCTTCATTATATCAAGTAAGGTATCAGATTCAAAAAATGAACACTTATTCAGTTAGTAAATGGTCGATATAACGTTGAATAACCAATCCTTCTTCAAAATTAACCAAAAGCGTGGAGCTATTGTTCATTTCTTCAAAAAGCGATGGGACATCTTCAAAATCGCTTATCAACTTGCGATCTTCGCCTTTTGCCGATTCGTACAGATCTGACCAATTTTCTAAAGTCAGAACTCCTTGCTCACCGTATACCTTGAACTGCAATAACTCCTTTTGGCCAATGCCGCTAATTCCAGTCACCATGAAAGGAATTTGTTTGTCAGTAAGTCCATGAGCGATTAGTCCAGTTTCGCATTTCTCGGCGTCTTCGGGATAGCTGGTGTGATGGGAAGTGAACGACAACTCACCAAAAAGGCGGTTCATCAATTGGAAATAATGAGGGAAAACTTCTCGAATAAAGCCGCCTTGGCTTCTTGAACCGATCCACGGATTCTGTTGCCAAAGTCTTGGCCAGTCCGGGAAAAAGGTTTGCAGTTCGATGCGGACCACTTTCCCGATGTGACCACTCTTAATACGCTTGGCCATTTCTCGGACTGCCGGTTTGTACATTAAAGGAAAATGCATAGCCGTTTGCACGCGGTTGTCCAGCACAGATGCTGCCATCGATTCGCCATCTTCCACATTATGTGCCAATGGTTTTTCACATAGGATATTGATGCCTGCACTTGCCGCTAGTTCAGCAATTTCCGCATGAAAAGCAGGTGGTGTTGCTATGTAGACCCAGTTAATATCCGAATGCAGTACTTCTTCCACTGATTTCGCCATCGGAATCCCATAAGCTTTGCTAATTTCTGTGAGACGTTCTGTTTGTTGATCGTAGACGGTCTTTATTTCTACTTGGCTTTCTTGCTGAATCTGTTTAATAATACGTTCTCCCACAATTCCTGCTCCAATGATGCCTATTGAAATCATAAAGAATCTCTCCTTTGGTGGCCTTTCGGCTTTTTTTCATTGTTTGTTTATAAGTGTAACCTTTAAGGGTATAGAATAGTCAAACAATACCATTACACTTTTGAGGAGGAAGTAAAATGAACGAACAGACAAATTGGTGGGAGCCTATCTTTACAGGAGAATTAGAAGTTGGGGTTAATAAAGAAAAGCTGGAAAGCATCACGGAAGAGTCTTTTTTATACTATGAGGAAGCTTCACCCCTTAAGGAGACGGCACTTTAATTGCTGAAGCCTAAAGACAACTTCTGCCGCTGTAGTACATAAAAACGCCTTGTTCAATTGTCGATTGAAAAGGCGTTTTATTATGCAGATTTTTAAGAATTCTATCCTGATCATAGGTCGGAAACAATTGGCTGTTTGCCAGGCAGCACAATTGTTCATATAATAATGTAGAAATGAAAGCGGGGATCCCATGAAACTTAGATTTATACTACTGCTGGCCATACTCTTCCTATCAGGCTGTGGAATGCTGGAATCGACTGACACGGCCGGTACGACTGATCGTATTAATGTGGAAGTTACGCAGGTCATAGACGGCGATACCATTAAAATCATTTTCGAAGGCAAAGAAGTGACAGTACGCTATCTATTAATGGATACGCCGGAAACCAATCATCCGCGCCTCGGTGAACAGCCTCTTGGCAAAGAAGCTACGGAAGAGAACAAGCGGTTGATCGAATCAGGCGATGTATCGATCGAATTCGATGTCGGCGACCGTTTTGACGATTACGATCGCTTGCTTGCCTATATTTATGTGGACGGGGAAAGTGTGCAGGAGCAGTTGCTGGAGTCTGGCCTGGCCAGAGTCGCTTATGTCTTCCCTCCAAATACCCGTTACCTCGATGACTTTGAAAAGGCGCAACAAATTGCCAAAGAAAGCGGAACGGGCATCTGGCAATATGAAAACTATTCCACTGACCGAGGGTTCGACTCTGAAGCTTATGGCCAACAGCCTGCCGGTAATGTGAGTCCTTCCACCGGAACGCCGGCAAACGGTGATTGCGACATCAAAGGCAATATCAACCGCAGCGGCAACAAAATCTACCACCTGCCAAGCGATTCCTCCTACGAACAAACCAATCCGGAAGAATGGTTCTGTACAGAACAGGAAGCAGAAGATGCCGGTTTCAGAGGCGTTGGCCAATAGGCGGCTGCGCCTGAAATTAGGCATTATTATTCTTTCCCAATAACTATTGACTTTTTCTTTGGACAGGATATAATTATATTTGTCCTGGAAATTGAGATTCCTTAGCTCAGCTGGGAGAGCGCTACCTTGACAGGGTAGAGGTCGCTGGTTCGAGCCCAGTAGGAATCATATAGCGTAATGTAAAAAATCCACACAGCCTACGAGGCTGTGTGGATTTTTAAATGTTTTAAATAAGTTGATAACTTTCGATTAGTTATGAGAATGGATATTTTCACCTCATAAAAAACACATGAGCGATTCTAGTGTTTGGAGAAGTGTCTGCTCGACTCCTGTGGACTAGCGAGACGGCTGAGACCCCGCAAGGTGCGCAGCGACTGAGGAGGCTTGGACGCGAGCCCACGGAAAGCGAGCGGGCGCTTCGGAAAACACGGTTTTCCAAAGTTTCTCGATAGCCTGAAAAAAACCACGTAGCCAATAAGGTTACGCGTTTTTTTAGTACGCGGATTTATTATCCATCTGTGGATAATGAGCTGGAAGAACGGCGAACGCAGCATTATAGTAAAAACAATACTATTGTACTCATTAAGATAGTGCCGTAGAAATAAAATCCATCTTGAAAGCTTATACTTTCTTCACCAAAGAAATATGAATTTAGCTGCTTCATTTAATCATTCCTTTTCAAAAAGTTTCTCTTATAATCTGCTCTCGATTTTTCAATCAACCGTCACAATCGAAACCACTTCATCCATTGGCAGCCTGTGTTTTCCTGCTGAATCCCCATAGATGAGCATCCGGTTCCTGGCATCGATGCCTTCGATAATTCCTCTGTGTTCATGAATCGCCCCGCCCTTCCAGCTGTGTATAATGACTTCACATCGGCGTTTCAAGGCAATGTCCATTTCCTCCTGGATTAGCTGCAGATCAAATTCGTTCAGGTTAGGCTTTGGTACTTGTTCGTCTTTTTCGTACCACTCCCGGATCATTTCGACGTGCTCTGGAAGCATCAAGGCTGTCCATTTGATCCGTCCACGGTCTTTGATGTCGCCCACTGTCTTTAAATATTTATTGCGCTTCATTGGACCCACCCCTTATTCTTTATTGTGTCCGCCGATCAACTTAGTCCGCGCTATGGCAGTGCCTGCCTGTGTTCCTGATATGCCACGGTAAATTGCCGAGTAGCCATATCTTTTCCGGATAATGTCCATAGCCTCTCCGAGTTTTCTGTTTTCAAATTTTCTTTCATCAAAGAGGCTTAGCTGCATCGATGATTCCTCTTCCAGATTGTTGATGGCGAGTGAAATTTGCCGAACAGGCTTATGTTGGAAATGCT
>JASLAI010000309.1 GCA_030147225.1 Planococcus sp. (in: firmicutes)
CCGTCCCACTTCTCCTTTCCTTTATTCCGAAACAATTGGTTAGCTGTACTTTCTCTAAGGAGTGAGTTTTTTCCTGCCTGCGGACCTCCGATTGCCAAATAAAAAAAGGCGAACAGATGGATTCTGCTGCCTCTAGCACCATACTCTTAAAATCAGTCTTTATCCTCCATCGATTTCACCAGGTTATACCAGCTTATACGGCCATGTTTTGAATCGGACAAGCCGTGATTCACAAAGCCCAATTTCTCATAAAAAGAAACCAATTCCTCTTTGCATGTTAACGTGATGCCTTGTCTTCTGTTTTCGGCTGCAAGTTTTCCCAACTTTTCAATCAGGATTCGCGCTATGCCTTGATTTCTTACTTTTTTAGAGACAGCTATCCCCAATATGCTTTGGGTTCCGCCTGTTTTGGGATTCACGCCGATTGTCTCGAAAAGATCATCGGTTATATAGGGATGGTTTATGATTGGACCATTGATGTAGCCTACTATCTCTCCGTCCTTTTCGGCGATGATAAAGGTATCGGCTATCTTGTGAATTCTCTCGACCATTGCTTCTCTTGTAGCCGCTTTTTCTTTCGAAAATCCTTCCTCTTCAATTAACAGCAGCTGTTCCAAATCAGCGGCGTGAACGTTTCTTAACGAAATCATTTCTTTTGTCTCCTTCCCGGAAATGACCATGGATTAGAAGTCATTCTGTCTGGCTTCATTTTGACTTTTAGTTTAAAGCAGCATCCTGTTTATTGTTCTGCTCTCATGAGCAATTTATCATTTTTGAAAGAAGATGTTAATGGAATAAAGTGGAACCTTTTGGTTTTTCATTCGTATAAAAGATAAGAATTTTAGAAACAAAAAAACTTCCATACTGAAAAGGAGGAATAAAAATGAATTCTTATAATGCTTTCAAGTATGCACCTTTGAAAAGAATTACAGGCACTTTGTTTTTGATCTGTTTTTGTTTGCTGATTGCCGCCTGTTCACAGAATGGGGAAGCTGAAACACCTCAAGCAACTAATTCAAATGCTGCCGATGAGGAAGCAATTCAAGCAGTCATTGAAAACGAGTTTAATGGTCCTGATGAAACATACAGAGAATTATGGGAAGAGGCAATGGATGCAATCGACACGCAAAAAGAAGATATGACCCAGGAAGAATACGATGCTTCACTGGAAGCGCCTGAATACCAAGAATACATGAATTATATGCAAGACAGCTATGCTCCTTATTTCACGGAAAATGGATACGATACTTTCAGCAGAACCGGTGCTTTCATGTATAGTTTCTCTGATCGCGAGTATACATTAAACACTTCCGAACTCAGCATCATTCAAAGTGAGAACGAGGAAACGCTCTACAATTTTACATTTAATGTGAACTACGAAAATGAAACCGGCGAAACAAGCGGTTACGCTTTCGATGGAAACGCGATTGTTCCGGAAGAGGGCAAAATAGGCAAAATCCAGTTCAATGATAAAGATGGCTTAGCACAAGCCATACAGGAATAAATTATTTTTGTGGGCAGTGAAAAATTTGCTTACAAGACTAGAAAATTATTTTATAAGCTATACAAAACAAAGAAAAGTCCACGTTCTCAAATGAACGTGGGCTTTAGTTCTGCTAATCATTCACAAGGAAACTAGCCTTGACACATCCGGTAATCTCTTCACCTAAGGATCTGGAGCTCAGGATCCAACTTGAATCTTGCAGTTTGTTTGCTGTTTATCGCTTCTATTCTTCTAACGCATTTTCAATCGTGTCTTGTTTTTAAAGACACTTGTTTGATGTATCTCTCCAATGCTTCGGCTTCCAGCGGTTTGCTGTAATAATACCCTTGGATGTTAAAGCAGCTTTTGGCCATCAGAAAATCCAACTGCTCTTTTGTCTCCACACCTTCGGCAATGACCTCTAAATCCAGATTTTGAGCCAATGTGATAATGGTGCTGGTTATGGCTGCGTTGTCTTTGTCCGTTAAGATATCAAACATAAACGATCGATCTATTTTCAAGGTATCAATCGGAAAATTTTTCAAATACCCTAAAGACGAATAGCCTGTTCCGAAATCATCCAACGCTATTTTGATGCCCAGCATTTTGATTTCTCTCATTTTCTCCAAGGTCACATAGGTGTTCTTGAAAATCTGATTTTCCGTCAACTCAATGTGCAAACATTGGGGAGGAATTCCTGTTTCCACTAGGATCCTTTCAATCATGGGCAGCAAGTCATCTTCTTCAAACTGCCTGCCGGACAAATTCACGGAAACCGTCAAGTGTGAATGCCCTTCTGCATGCCAGGTTTTTAATTGTTTGCATGCATTCAGCAGCACCCATTTGCCAATCGGCACGATCAATCCCGTTTCTTCAGCAGTCGGGATAAAGCTAATCGGTGATACCATTCCCCTAGTGGGATGATTCCACCTGAGCAAAGCTTCTGCTCCTATCACGCGGTTGGTTCTGCTGTCGATTTGCGGCTGGTAATGAATACTGAGTTCATCATTCTCCAATGCTTTGTACAACGCATTCTCCAGAAAGATATTCTCCAGATTTCGGTCACTCATTTCACTTTTGAAAAAATGGTGATACGTGCCGGACTTTTCTTTTGATTTGTACATCGCTGCATCTGCATTTTTAATCAACAGTTCAGCCGTGTCCCCGTCTTCTGGAAATAGACTGATGCCAATACTTGTTTTGATATGAACTTCATTTCCATCCAGCGAGAACGGATCAGCAAACGACTCCACCAGTTGATCAACCAGATGTAATACTTCCAGATCGCTATTGAATTCCGATAATAAGATGGTGAATTCATCGCCTCCTTGACGCGACACAAAAGCTTCTTGTGGCACATTGCGCCTTAACCGGTTGGCAACGTCCTTCAACAGGACATCTCCGTAACTATGGCCCAAACTGTCATTCACTATTTTAAAGCGATCCAAATCCAAATAAAGCACGGCTACTTTCCGCCCCGAAATTTTCGCTTTTTCAATTTCTTCTTTCAGGAAATCATTCAGTAGGATCCGGTTTGGCAAATCGGTCAGGTGATCATAATAGGCGAGGTGACTGATTTCTTTTTCCAGTTTCTTTCTTTCCGTGACATCCCTGAAAGTTACAACGTCACCAATGATTTCCCCATTCTCTTTTATGGACGAAACGACGTATTCAACGGAAAAATCAATGCCTTCTTTTTTTCGGAACTTTAAATCTTCTTTTAGCGAAAAGGGCGTTTTCGTCAATACTTTGTCTTTACCCAAGAGGATTTTATATGACTGCCCAATCAGTTCGCCTTTGCGGTAGCCCAATAGGAAATCCGCAGCACGGTTGCAAAACGTGATCTTCCCTTCCAAATCCAACCCGAAAATGCCTTCCTCCACGGAGTTCAAAATCAGCTCTTTTTCCCGCCCCATACTCTCGAGCTTGGTGACCACTTTTTTCAATTCATTGTTTTTTAGGAGAATGGTAGAAGTTCTATCTTGTATGAGGACTTCCTGCTTCTCCATATAAAGCAAATTGGAAAGAGTCGAAGCTGTAGCTTCCGTAATGGATTGTGCCAATTCAATATCGGATTCATGAAAAACGTGTTCAATTTTATCGAAACTCACCAGGACCAAGGCGCCCAATACTTCTCCCATTGATACAAAAGGAAGCATCAGCATTGCTTCAAATCCGAATACTTTGCAGACTTCCTGATTCACTCGGGCATCTTTTGTGACATC
This sequence comes from Planococcus sp. (in: firmicutes), assembly GCA_030147225.1. GTDB lineage: Bacteria > Bacillota > Bacilli > Bacillales_A > Planococcaceae > Planococcus. Next base: position 3,709 of record JASLAI010000309.1, read on the forward strand.
TGTGATAAGCAGCGGTTTTTTGGTTTGAATCACTGCCTGAAAAACTTGGTCGGTTGAGGGATCAAATCCTGCATCCTTATGCTTTTTCAGCCAG
>JASLAI010000317.1 GCA_030147225.1 Planococcus sp. (in: firmicutes)
ATCCACAAAACAGCAGCAGAAAGGAAGCGGAAGATTTGATAGCTCGCGTTGCGAAGTTGGCAGAGGAATGAACGCCATTTTCAATTTTAAAGAACAGTATGGTTTTTAAGTTAATATGTAATAAACTACTTAAGGAATTAACACATAAAATTAAAAACGTCAACAAGAATAAAAAATCACTACTAGATTCAGGTAAAGAAATAATTCCATTTTGGTTTTCGTGACAGCTATTCTCATCATTTGTATGATAAAAGAGAGTAAGTTAACGATCTTTGCAAATTAGAGAGGGATGGGATGATGATTAATGTTTATGAAAAGGAACAAGTACTTTGTGTTGAAGGGATGCTTGAAGAAACCCAAAGCAAGGTTTTCGTCTTCCTGGTAGACGGTATGCTGATTGATACTGGAGCTGAAAACCTGCAAAAGGAATTGATCGGTTTTTTTAATGAACATTCATTTGATCAAGTAGTTTTGACGCATCATCACGAAGATCATACTGGCAATGCGGCATGGATTCAGCAACACAAACCGGTTCTTTTCTCCATTCATCCAATCGGTCTTCCTATTAGTAAAGAGGACGGAGTATATCCGGAATACCGGAAACTCACGTGGGGAAATCGAGCAGCATTTGATGCACAGCCACTTGGCGATCGCATCCGCTCCCGTACACTTGAATGGCAAGTTATCCATACACCGGGTCATGCTGATGACCATGTCGCATTGTTTCATGCAGATTCGGGACGGCTATTCATCGGAGATTTATTTGTTTCACCCAAAACACGGGTTATGATGAAAAGCGAATCAGTAGCACTCATTACGGCATCGCTTCGTTCGGTATTGGCATTGCCATTCCAATCAGTATTTTGCAGCCACGCAGGATATTTAGAAAATGGCCGCTCTTTGTTGGAAGCAAAGCTGCGTTTTCTCGAAACCCTCCAGCAACAGATTCTAGAACTTTACAAAGAAGGCAACAACCCCGAAGAAATCAACCGTGCACTTTTTCAGAAATCCTATCCGATCATTCAATTCTCAGAAGGGGAATGGGACACCATTCACATTGTTACATCGGTCGTTACGGAGTATGAGAGAAAAAGAAGCCGGCATTTACAGCCACGGGCGAATACACTGGGCATTCTGAGAAAAGGCGACGCGTTTCTGCTGGAACAGCAATTTATCGCTCACTCAGGAGGCGACGGTCCTTTCTACCGTCCACTAGGTGGAACGATCGAACTCGGAGAACGCTCCGCTGTTACACTGAAGAGGGAATTTAAAGAGGAAATTGATGCAGAGATCCGCATTGTCCGCTATTTAGACGTATTGGAAAACATCTTTACTCTAAACGAACAAACCTTTCACGAAATTTCACTCATCTATGAAGTGGAATTTGTAGAAAATACCCTTTATGATCAAACAGGTTTTGACGTCACAGAAGCAGGATCTAAGACCCGCGCCAAATGGGTCCATTTGGATGAGTTAATGCAGAATGACACCACTCTTTATCCAACTGGTTTACTTAAACTGCTCCAAAATACTTCAGAGCCTTCTGAATTCAATCGCTAAGGTAATAGTAGACTTCATTGGTTTGCTACTGGATGATTCAGGAATATCAAACATAATTTTGTTATACTGAAGACACGAAGCCCGCCTATTGCTGTTAAGGATTGGTGAAGAAAGGAGAATGCCTTCCATGATGATCTATTTCGTTTTGTTACTTGAATTATTGGTAGTGGCCTTATTCATTTATTACGTAAGTGGGCGCTTGATGGGATCGAAAGTCAATTTTACCAAACGCATCCTTTCCGTCTTGTTAGGAGTCAGTTTAACAACATTCGTCTACTGGTATTCTTATTTGCGCTACACCGATTTTTTAAGTGAATCGATTGCCTTTGCGGTGACTGACGCCAGCGCCATCGTCTGGATCGGCAGCATGCTGTTGATTTCTATGCTGTTCTATCTATTTTTTGAATTGTTCGATCCGATTGAACTCGGGGAACGGGGAGAGCGCATCACTGGCCGAAAGTTCATCATCCAACGCCTGCGCCATCGCTGGCGGCGTCAGAAGCGCCTTAGCCAGGTGCTGGAAATCGCCGTCAGGAATGGATTTTCCCGCACCATCCGCTATGCCCGCCACCGGGAAAGCAACCGCGACTTCGCCATCGCTTTTCGGGATACACTGGAACAAAGCGGGGGAATTTTCATCAAGTTTGGACAAGTGCTGTCCACGCGCACAGAGCTGTTTTCACCCGTATTTATTGAAGAACTGGAAACGCTGCAGCAGGACGTAAAACCCTTGACGAGTACACAAGTTACCACGATTTTGAGGAATTCTTTATCAGCAAGCGTGGAGGACGTATTCTCCGAATTCAATATGGAACCTCTGGCCGCCGGCTCTATTGGTCAAGTCCATCAGGCAGTGCTGAGAAAGACGCAGGAAGATGTGGTAGTCAAATTGCTGCGTCCGGAAGTCAAAGGCATTATGCGCAACGATCTGGACATTCTCGTCGAATTTGCCGACTGGGTCGCCAGCAAGTCAAAATGGGCTGAGAACATCGGCTTTCGCGAACTGGCCATCGGTTTTGCCAATGGACTGCGGGAAGAAATCAATTTTGGAATCGAGACCCGCAACACCATACAAGTCTCTAACGCTTTAAAGAAAAGCGATTACCCGGTCAAGATTCCTCATGTGTACCGGGAATACAGCAACGACAACCTGATTGTCATGCAGTATTTTAAAGGAAAAAGCATTTCTAAAGGACAGGCTGTCTTTGATCAATTTAATATCGATCAAAAAGAGTTCGGACGGACGGTGCTGTTTTCCTTTTTTGAACAAATGCTGTTTTCAGGTATTTTTCATGCAGACCCGCATCCCGGCAATATTTTCATTGATGAACAAGACGGCAAGCCGATACTACTCGATTTCGGTGCAGTGGGACGCCTTGCCGCTCCTCAGCAAGACGGATTGAACCTGTTCATCATTGGCGTCCAGCAAAACGACGCAGAGGTGATCTACGACGCCATTAACGCGCTGGTCGAAGACAACCACCAAATTGAACGCCAAAAGCTCCAACAGGCGATCGGGCAGTTGCTGCTGAAGATTTCGTACGTCGACAAGATTCCGACCGAAGAACTGATTCACTCCATGTTTGATATCGTCCGTGAATTCGGCTTGTCGTTCTATCCATCTGTCGGCATGGCACTTCGGTCGCTGATTAGTTTGGACAGTACACTCCATACGATTGATCCGAAGTTCGATATGTTTACAGAAGCTAAAGTGTTTGCGAAGAAATACAAAACCGCTGTTTTGAAAAAACCGTTTACAGAACCACGTGAAACCAAGCAAAAAATCGAAGAAGAACTGGCTTTATTGATTCCGGAATTGATGAAGTTGCCGAAACGTGCAGATCAGCTGATTCAGCGCATCGAAGGCGGCAAGGTAATCTTGCATCACGACGTTTTCTCCGATAAGCACAATGCCAACTTTGTCATTCAGCTGTTTTCGCGATTCGTCCTGCTTTTGTCAGGCATTACCTTTGGGCTGATATCGGCCGCCTTGTTGGCGATTGCCCAGTTCATTAACACACAGTACGCTGTCTATTTGAATACAGCAGCCTATACCGGGTTGTTCCTGTGTGTCATCTTGCTGGTTCGTCTGTCCATCCAGGCGATACGCGACATGAAACGGAGCACCACGTAGAAGAGATCCTGTCCTGAAAAGGATAGGATCTCTTCTATTTTCGCCCCTCTTTATGTTAAATGCTTTAGCTGCCTGTTCATGTTTGTTGCATTTAGAGCCGACGTATATACTTGAATTATAGAGAGGTGTTGAGAAATCAATTTAACTACCACATATGCAGAAAGTTAGTTACCGTAAAGCTAAATTGCAAATGACTAGAGCCGGAAGATTAATAGACAAAGTGGTCAGGAACTCATTGAAGAGTGTAAAGCTCTTATCGCTGCGATTACTTGTACCGGATGAAAATAAGTTGTGTCCAATCCCATGTATTTGCAGCTTTAGAAAAACTGTTATTTCTAAGAATAAATTTTAAGGCGAGTGATAAAGTGTCGAATAGAAAAGAAGCTTCGGGTACAAATAGTAAGAAAGGGCAGACACCA
>JASLAI010000152.1 GCA_030147225.1 Planococcus sp. (in: firmicutes)
TCTTTAAGGAGGAACTAACACATGCTCGTATCCATTAAATGGTTAAAAGACTATGTAAACACACAACAATTGCCGCCTGCTGAACTTGGCGAAAAAATAACGCGTTCCGGTATCGAAGTGGACGCAGTCATCGACCGTTCGCATGGGATGACCAATATCGTCGTGGGTTATGTTGAATCCTGCGTCAAACATCCGGAAGCGGATAAATTATCGATCTGCCAAGTTAATGTCGGTGAAGAAACCACACAGATCATCTGTGGGGCACCGAATATCGCAGCTGGCCAGAAAGTGATCGTGGCTCGTCCCGGCGCTAAACTTCCAGGCGATATCAAAATCAAGAAAGCGAAACTTCGCGGAGAAGAATCGAATGGAATGATTTGTTCCTTGCAGGAGCTCGGCATTGAAAGCAAGCTGGTGCCAAAAGCATACGCAGAAGGCATTTATGTTTTGCCAGAAGACGCTGAAACCGGTTCTGACGTATTAACGAATTTTGATTTGGATGATACTGTGCTGGAGCTTGGCTTGACGCCGAACCGCGCAGATGCGATGAGCATGCTTGGAGTCGCTTATGAAGTAGGTGCCATTCTTTCAGAAGAGGTCAAACTGCCTGAAATCAGCTATCCGGAAGCATCTGACACAGCTGCGTCCCTGCTGACCTTAAATGTTGATGCACCTGAAGCCAATCCCTTATATGTAGCAAAAGTGATCCGCAACATTAAAGTGCAGGAGTCACCAATGTGGCTGCAGCAGCGTTTGATGGCAGCTGGTGTCCGTCCGCATAACAACGTGGTCGATGTTACCAACTATATTTTGATGGAATACGGCCAGCCGCTTCATGCATTCGATTACGACGCTTTGGAAACAGGCAATATTACAGTCCGCCACGCCAAAGAAGACGAAATGATCACGACTTTGGACGATGCAGAGCGCAAATTGTCCGGCCATCATTTGGTTATTACCAACGGTGAAAAACCAGTAGCGATTGCCGGTGTTATGGGTGGGGCAAACTCCGAAGTAAACGAAGCGACGACGACTGTTGTCATTGAATCCGCTTATTTCGCATCCGGTTCTGTTCGCCAGACTTCAAAAGATCACGGCCTTCGCAGCGATGCAAGTTCTCGCTATGAAAAAGGCGTGGATCCGAATCGTGTCATTCCAGCCGCCGAACGTGCAGCGCAATTGCTGTCCGAGCTTGCCGGTGGGGAAGTGCTTGCAGGGTCAGTGGTGTTTGATGAGTTAAATAAAGAAGAGAGAACTGTTAAAGTTTCTCCGGATTTCATCAACAGCCGTCTTGGAATGAAGATTTCATTCGAAGATATGTGGGATATCTTGAACCGCTTGAAATTCAATACCGAAGCAGCGAATGGCCAATTGGTCATCTCTGTGCCAACACGTCGCCAGGATATTCAGATTCCAGAAGACGTTGTAGAAGAAATCGCCCGCCTGTATGGCTATGATGAAATTCCAGCAACATTGCCGGAAGCGGAAACGACGCCGGGCGGATTAACGCCTTATCAAGCAAAACGCCGTATTGTCCGCAATTTGATGGAAGGTGCAGGTTTGCTACAAGCAACAACGTACTCACTGACTTCTGAGAAATCAGCGAAGCAATTTGCGTTGGAAGAAACTGAGACGACGCGCCTATTGATGCCGATGAGCGAAGAACGCAGCATTTTGCGCCAAAGCCTGCTTCCACATTTATTGGAATCTGTCACATACAACACGGCAAGAAGAATGGATTCAGTAGCCTTATATGAAACCGGTTCTGTGTTCCTTAAAGGCGATGACGAGCTATTAAACGAGCAGGAGCATCTGGCAGTTGCCATGACCGGCTTATGGCTCGACAACAGCTGGCAGGGTGAGAAAAAGCCCGTCGACTTTTTCGTCTTGAAAGGGATCGTGGAAAGCCTTGGCAATAAACTCGGCGTCCAATTAAGGTTTGAACGTGGTCAAATGGACGACTTGCATCCAGGCAGAACGGCATTCATCATGCTTGATGGCCAGCGCATCGGCGTGATGGGTCAATTGCATCCGTCGGAACAAAAAGCGCGTGATTTGAAAACGACGGTGGTTATGGAATTAAACCTGGCAGCGCTGTTGAATCTGGAGACAGAAGCATTGCTCTATACGCCAGTGCCTCGCTACCCGTCAATTTCCCGTGATATTGCCTTGGTACTTTCCAAGATCGTTGAAGCGGCAACGATTGAAACGGTTATCCGCAACGCAGGCGGCAAGCTGTTAAAAGACGTCCGCGTATTCGATTTATACGAAGGCGATAAAATGGAAGAAGGCAAAAAATCAGTTGCCTTCTCCCTGACCTACTTTGATCCTGAGAAAACTTTGACGGATGAAGAAGTTATTAATGCCCATGAAAAAGTATTGGCTGCTTTAACGGAAGTCGGAGCTGAATTGAGAAGTTAAAAGAATAAGACATGGTCTAAAAGAGAGCAGAATCCTTATGATTCTGTTCTCTTTTTTTACATATGAGTATCTTGATATAAATAATTTACTTTTAATAGAAATTTTAATCATTTTTTCATAGTTTATATGATAATATTGAAATGTTGATTTCAAAAAATGTACCTATGTATGAGTAAATTTGGGTGGAGGACTATCTTATGAAAATTATTAAGGAAAACGAAAACGGGC
>JASLAI010000326.1 GCA_030147225.1 Planococcus sp. (in: firmicutes)
TACATGGAGTTTTCTGCAGAGCCGCCTGCTGAATTTGCAGAACTTCTGGAATCTCTTCGAGACAAGGATTGACAAACCGAAGCATCTATCTTTATACTTAAAAAAACGAATCGAATAATGAACACCTTTAATAACAGTCCAGAGAGGCTGAGAAGGTATTTACGCAAGCCGGAAGTTTGTCTTCCGTGCTGAATTTTTCTGCGCATCTATCCTCTTGCCTCTCAGGCAAGAGGTTTTTTATTTGCACAAAAGGGAGCGGATCTCATGGTAGAAAAAGCAGATATTTTGGACGAACAAGCAATAAGTCGTGCCATCACCCGTATTGCGCATGAAATCATTGAGCGCAATAAAGGAATCGATGAATGCATATTGGTTGGCATCAAGACACGAGGCGCGTTTATCGCAAACCGGCTGGCGGAGAAGATCGAAAAAATCGAAGGACGTCCAATTCTGAAAGGCGAACTCGATATCACACTTTACAGAGACGATTTAAGCATCAAAACAAAAAATCAGGAGCCGTTAGTCCAACAAGTGGATATTGAGCACAGCATCCTCGACAAAAAAGTCATCCTTGTAGATGATGTCCTCTACACTGGACGGACAGTCCGCGCTGCGATGGATGCCGTCATGGACCTTGGGAGGCCAGCGCAAATTCAATTGGCAGTATTGATCGACCGAGGACACCGTGAATTGCCGATCCGTGCGGATTTTGTCGGAAAAAATATACCGACTTCAAGTGATGAACGGATTGTCGTGCAAATGATCGAAAGCGACAAGATTGATCGCGTAGCGATTCACGCATAGAGAGATAGAGACAGGGGAGAACGAAAATTGAGCGAAGCAATATTGGATGTACAAGATAAACCGAAAGCAGGGCAATGGATTTCATTAAGCCTGCAGCATATGTTTGCAATGTTTGGAGCAACAATCCTGGTGCCGCAGCTGGTCGGCTTGAGCCCAGCCATCGCGCTGTTGACCAGCGGAATCGCAACGATCATCTTCATCATCATCACCCAATTCAAAGTACCTGCGTATTTGGGATCGTCATTCGCCTTTATTGTACCAATCACGATTGCCACTGAAACCGGAGGCATCGGCTCAGCGATGATCGGCGCTATGTTTGTTTCACTGGTTTACGCCATCGTCGCCTTGGTCATCTGGAAGACAGGCTACCGCTGGCTGATGAAACTGCTGCCGCCAATTGTAGTCGGCCCGGTCATCATCGTCATCGGACTGGCTTTATCCGGTACAGCGGTGGATATGGCCATGAACGTTCCGACGGCTAATGGTTCTGAATACAGCCTGCTGCATTTCTCGGCAGCGCTTGTGACGCTGTTGACCGCGATCATCTGCAATATTTACTTTAAAAATATCATTTCCTTGATGCCCATTCTGATCGGCATCATTGTGGGGTATGTTTACTCAGCAGCTATCGGCATCATCGATTTTACAGCAATCGGCGCAGCGAACTGGTTCGCAGTACCGGAGTTCCTGATACCGGGAGTGGATTATTCGTTCCAAGTTACTCCAACCTTGCTGTTCGTCATGGTACCCATTGCCATCGTTACAATTTCTGAACATATCGGACACCAGCTGGTGCTCGGCAAAATCGTAGATCGAAATTACATAAAAGATCCAGGCTTGCATCGCTCGATCCTGGGCGATGGTATCGGAACCTTCATCTCTTCATTGGTCGGCGGTCCGCCAAAGACCACTTACGGTGAAAATATTGGTGTACTTGCTATTACGAAAGTGTTCTCGGTCTATGTTATCTTAGGAGCCGCAGTGTTCGCCATCACCTTTTCCTTCTTTGGAAAATTGATGGCAGTCATCGAAACGATTCCAACGGCTGTCCTTGGTGGGATTTCCATCCTGCTGTTCGGGATCATTGCTTCTTCCGGACTGCGCATGCTGGTGGATAATAACATCGATTTCGGCAACAACCGCAACTTGGTGATCTCATCAGTTATATTGGTCATCGGCATCGGTGGAGCCAAGCTCGAGTTCAGTGAGTCCTTCTCAATAGAAGGAATGGCGCTTGCAGCTATAGTCGGAGTGATCCTGAACCTGGTGCTGCCAGGATTGAATAAAAAAGAATTAGACGACGGAACTGAATAATCACCTTTTAATGAATGTCCAGAGAGGCATGGAAAGGGTTGAAGACGGGGGATGCACTATGCCCTTTTTTCCTCACACCTTCCTGCCCCTGGGAAGGTGTTTTTTTGTCTGACGGATGAAAGGATGAGATGATTTTGCCGAATTTACTGTCCATGAACAACTTAGAAAATAACACAATCATGAGTTTGTTGGAACGGGCTGGAGAATTTCAGCGTGGAGAAAAGGCGCCAATCGATGGCACAGTCGTCAACCTGTTTTTTGAGCCTAGCACACGGACCAAGATGAGTTTTGAAATGGCCGAGCATCATTTGGGGCTGGCAGTGCTGCCTTTTGAAACAGCTTTTTCCAGCATCTTAAAAGGCGAGACGCTCTACGACACGGTCAAGACGATGGAGGCAGTCGGTGTGGATGCTGTGATCATCCGCCATGAAGAAGAAGAGTACTACCAGCAGCTTGAAGGCTGCAGTGTAGCGGTCATCAATGGCGGGGATGGATCGGGTCAGCATCCGACACAGTCCTTGCTCGATCTCATGACTATTTATCAGGAGTTTGGGCGCATTGAAGGCATCCATGTCACGATTGTGGGGGATATCGCACATAGCCGCGTAGCAAAATCAAATGCAGCTGCACTCAAGCAATTGGGTGCTAAAGTGACTTTCATCTGTCCCGAAGAATGGAGCGGTGAGTATGAATCTTCAGAACACCTGGATGATTTTATCGAAAAGACGGATGTGGTGATGATGCTCCGGGTCCAGCATGAGCGGCATGCGGTATCGGCGCTCTTTTCAAAAGAAAACTATCATGAACAATACGGCTTGACGGTTGAACGGGAAAAACGGATGAAAGATGGCGCCATCATTATGCATCCCGCACCGATCAATCGCGGTGTAGAAATTGCAGACTGTCTGGTTGAATGTGAACGTTCACGAATTTTTAAACAAATGGCAAACGGAGTATTTGTCCGAATGGCGGTACTTGAATACGCATTGAAAGGGAGAGATTGACTTGAATTTATTCATTAAAAACGTAAACATGCTGCAAAACGGAGAATTGGCTCCAACGAATATTCGCATTACGGAAGGCAAGATCAACGAAATCGGTCAAGACTTAACAATTCAGAACGAAACAGAAATCGACGGCAAAGGCCGAATGATCGCACCAGGGTTTGTTGATGTCCACGTTCATTTGCGTGAACCGGGCGGCGAGCAGAAAGAAACCATCGAAAGCGGAACAAAATCAGCGGCAAAAGGCGGCTTCACGACAATCTGTGCAATGCCGAATACGCGCCCTGTTCCGGATACAAAAGAAAATCTGCAGCTGGTCAACGGATTGATTGAAAAAAATGCGCTTATCCGGGTTTTGCCGTATGCTTCCATCACGATTAGAGAAGCAGGAAAAGAACGAACAAATTTACAAGAATTGAAAGAAAACGGCGCTTTTGCTTTCACCGATGACGGTGTCGGCATCCAAGAGGCAGGAATGATGTACGAAACGATGCAGGATGCAGCGAAAATCGACATGGCCGTTGTTGCCCATTGTGAAGACAATAGCCTGATTTATGGTGGTGTCATGCACGAAGGAAAACGCAGCAAAGAGCTGGGACTGAAAGGCATCCCGTCGGTAGCAGAATCGGTGCATATCGCGCGCGACATCTTGCTCGCTGAAGCGGCAGGGGCGCATTATCATGTCTGCCACGTCAGCACAAAAGAGTCCGTCCGTGTCATACGCGATGCCAAACGGGCAGGCATTCGGGTAACGGCTGAAGTGACGCCGCATCATCTGCTTTTGTCAGAAGATGATATACCGGCAGATGATGCGAACTATAAGATGAACCCGCCGCTCCGAGCCAAGGAAGACTGGCAGGCGCTGCATGAAGGCTTGCTTGACGGCACGCTGGACTTTATTGCGACAGATCACGCACCGCATACAGAGGCGGAGAAAACAAATGGCATGAACGGTTCGATGTTCGGAATCGTCGGATTTGAAACAGCATTTCCACTGCTTTACAGCAAGTTTGTTAAAACAGGGACATGGACACTAAAGCAATTAATCGACTGGCTGACTATCAAGCCGAGCAAAACCTTCCACTTGCCTTACGGTACAGTGGAAATCGGACAAACTGCTGATTTGGTGCTGTTGGACTTAGAGAAAGAACAACCTATACAGGTGGATTCGTTTTTATCAAAAGGCAGAAATACACCATTTGACGGTTGGAATTGTACAGGATGGCCGGTAATGACCATTTTCGCAGGAAAAATCGTATGGCAGGAGGAGACAAATTGATGAAACGTTATTTGATCTTAGAGGACGGTACGATATTTGAAGGAACAGCATTTGGCGGCGATGATGCTTCAGTAGGAGAAATTGTTTTTAATACGAGCATGACCGGCTACCAGGAAATTTTATCGGATCCATCTTACTGTGGACAAATTGTCACGATGACTTATCCCTTGATCGGCAACTACGGCATCAACAGCGACGATTTTGAATCAATCGAACCGGCTGTAAAAGGAATGGTGGTCCGTGAAATCGCGGAATTTCCATCCAACTTTAGAAACAACGCCACACTTGATGAACTTTTCAAAATCAAAGGCATTCCCGGGATATCGGGCATCGATACACGTAAATTGACACGCCTGATCCGTTCAAAAGGAGCTATCAAAGGGGTTCTAACTGCAGCAGGAGAAGACGTTCAAGTCGAGGCAGTCGTCAAGACGCTTCAAGAAACCGTTCTTTCAAGAAACCAGGTGGCGCAAGTATCGACAGCTCGCCCTTATCCGAGTCCAGGCCGCGGCAAGCGTGTGGTGCTGATTGACTATGGCATGAAGCACGGCATCCTGCGTGAACTCAACAATCGGGACTGCGACGTAATTGTAGTACCTTATAACACCTCTTCAAAAGAAATTCTTGCCTGGGGACCTGATGGCGTCATGCTGTCGAACGGCCCTGGAGACCCGAAAGACGTTGAGGAATGTGTCGAGGTGGTTCGCGAGTTGCTCGGAGAAGTACCGATTTTTGGCATCTGTCTTGGACATCAATTATTTGCAAGAGCCTGCGGAGCGGATACTTTTAAATTGAAGTTCGGGCATCGCGGCGGCAACCATCCGGTTCGCGACCTGATCACCGGTAAAATTGAAATTACTTCTCAAAACCACGGCTATGCAGTGAATGAAGAAACACTCCAGGGAACAAGACTGAAAGTGACGCATAGCGCATTGAATGACGGGACAAACGAAGGACTTGCTCATTTGGATTATCCGGCTTTCACGGTTCAGTATCATCCCGAATCCTCACCTGGACCAGAAGATTCGAACTATTTATTTGACCGCTTTATTGAAGTAATGAACGCAACTCGGAAGGAGCAACAACATGCCTAAAAGACAAGATATTCAAAGTATACTCGTAATCGGATCTGGACCAATCGTCATCGGACAAGCTGCGGAGTTTGACTATGCAGGCACACAAGCCTGTCTGGCGTTGAAAGAGGAAGGTTACCGTGTCATTCTGATCAACTCGAATCCTGCAACCATCATGACAGATACCGAAGTGGCAGATAAGGTTTATATCGAGCCAATTACCTTGGAATTTGTCAGCCGCATCCTTCGTAAAGAGCGTCCGGATGCACTGCTTCCGACACTTGGCGGGCAAACAGGGCTAAACATGGCGATCGAACTCGATGAGTCAGGCATATTGGACGAATTGAATATCGAAATTTTAGGCACCAAGCTTGAAGCGATTCATAAAGCGGAAGATCGTGACCTTTTCAGAACTTTGATGAACCAGCTCGGTGAACCCGTGCCGGATTCAGATATTATCCATAACATGGCAGAAGCAGAAAACTTTGTGGCGCGCGTCGGGTACCCAGTCATCGTCCGCCCTGCCTTCACGCTAGGCGGCACAGGCGGCGGCATTTGCCATAACTACGAGCAGCTGCAGGAAATTGTTGCGAGCGGACTGAAATACAGCCCGGTCACGCAATGCCTATTGGAAAAATCGATTGCCGGATTTAAGGAAATTGAATACGAAGTGATGCGCGATAAAAACGATACAGCAATTGTTGTCTGCAACATGGAAAACATCGATCCGGTGGGCATCCATACAGGCGACTCGATTGTTGTGGCGCCAAGCCAAACTTTATCTGACCGTGAATACCAGATGCTGCGCAACGTATCGCTGAAAATCATCCGCGCTTTGAAGATTGAGGGCGGGTGCAACGTGCAGCTGGCATTGGATCCATTCAGCTTCAATTACTACATCATTGAAGTAAATCCGCGTGTCAGCCGTTCTTCTGCACTGGCTTCCAAAGCGACGGGCTACCCGATCGCTAAGCTGGCTGCCAAAATTGCAGTGGGCCTGACATTGGATGAAATGATGAACCCAGTCACTGGACGGACTTATGCGGCATTCGAGCCTGCACTGGACTACGTCGTGACAAAAATCCCACGTTGGCCGTTTGATAAATTCGAATCGGCAAAACGCAATTTAGGGACGCAGATGAAAGCAACCGGAGAAGTGATGGCCATGGGGCGGACATTCGAAGAGTCGATCTTAAAAGCTGTCCGTTCACTGGAAACAGGACAATTCCACCTGGAGCTGAAAAATGCCGATGCTATGAGCGATGAGTGGATCCAAAAACGCATCTGCCGGGCAGGAGATGAGCGCTTGTTCTTTATCGGAGAAGCGCTGCGCCGAGGTGTGACCATTGAAACCATCAACGAATGGAGCCAAATCGATTTATTCTTCCTAAAGAAATTCGAGAACATCGTCAAATACGAGGAGGTGCTGAAAAATGCACCGTACGATTACGATACAGCGAAGCGAGCAAAACGTTTAGGCTTTGCAGACCGGACGATTGCGAAACTGTGGGAAACGACCGAACAGCAAGTTTATAACTGGCGCAAAGAGCAAAAGTTGATGCCGGTCTATAAGATGGTCGACACATGCGCAGCAGAATTTGAATCCGAAACGCCTTATTTCTATGGCACTTACGAGGATGAAAATGAATCGGTAAAAACGGATAAAGAATCCGTCATTGTTCTTGGTTCAGGTCCGATCCGCATCGGACAAGGAGTCGAATTTGACTATGCAACTGTCCATTCCGTCTGGGCCATTAAAGAAGCCGGCTATGAAGCGATTATCGTCAACAACAATCCAGAAACTGTTTCTACGGATTTCTCGATATCGGATAAATTGTATTTTGAACCGCTGACAATCGAAGACGTTATGCACATTGTCGACCTGGAACAGCCAAAAGGAGTTGTCGTGCAGTTTGGCGGCCAGACAGCCATCAACCTGGCAGAAAAATTGGAGCAGAATGGCGTCAAGATTCTGGGGACTTCGCTCGAAGATACAGACCGGGCAGAAAACCGCAATAAATTCGAAGCGGCCCTGCATGAAATTGGCATTCCACAGCCATTAGGCAAAACCGCTGTAAATGCAGAAGAAGCGGTCATCATCGCAGCTGACATCGGTTACCCGGTATTGGTCCGCCCTTCTTATGTACTTGGCGGACGTGCAATGGAAATCGTCTACAACGAAGAAGACTTGAAGCATTATATGGAGCACGCAGTAGAGGCAAGCCCAGAACATCCGGTGCTCGTCGACCGTTACCTGACAGGCATCGAAATCGAAGTGGATGCCATTTCAGACGGCGAACATGTGCTGATTCCAGGAATCATGGAGCATATTGAACGAGCGGGCGTCCATTCGGGTGACTCGATTGCGGTCTATCCAACACAAAACATCTCGACAGAACTTTTGGATACGCTGGTCGACTACACAACGCGTCTGGCAAAGGGACTGAACATCGTCGGCTTGCTGAATATCCAGTACGTCATTTCCAAAGGAGAAGTATTTGTTATTGAAGTCAATCCGCGCTCAAGCCGGACAGTACCATTCATGAGCAAAATCACTTCCATCCCGATGGCCAATATCGCGACAAAAGCAATCTTAGGACAAAGCATCGTCGACCAAGGTTTTACACCGGGCCTTGCACCAATTTCAAAAGGCGTTTTTGTCAAAGTACCGGTCTTCTCCTTCGCGAAGCTTCGCCGTGTCGACATCACGCTTGGGCCTGAAATGAAATCCACTGGCGAAGTCATGGGCAAAGATACGACGCTTGAAAAAGCGCTATACAAAGGTTTGGCAGCAGCAGGTATGGAAGTCAAAGATCACGGTACCGTTCTGCTAACGGTAGCCGACAAAGACAAAGAAGAAGCAGTCGGCTTAGCAAAACGCTTTAAAGCAATCGGCTATCAGATCATGGCGACCGGCGGAACTGCCAAAGCCTTTGAAGAAGCAGGCATCGTAGTTGCACCAATCGGCAAGATCGGTTCTGAAGGCAAAACTTTGCTGGATGTCATTCAAAACGGCGATACACAAATCGTCATCAACACATTGACAAAAGGCAAGCAGCCTGAGCGCGATGGTTTCCGCATCCGCCGTGAATCTGTCGAGAACGGCATTCCGTGCCTGACATCATTGGATACAGCAGAAGCGATGCTGCGCGTCATCGAATCCATGACCTTCTCAGCGGAAGAAATGGGGGCAGGTGTATGATCAAACAAGAGCGCATGCAAGTCATTAAGCAGCAGGAGATCGCCAAGCATATCTTTGAATTGACTGTGCAAGGCGAGCTAGCCAATGAGATGGCAGAACCTGGCCAATTCGTTCATATCCGTGTGGCAGATAGCTTTGAACCGCTGCTGCGCCGGCCAATCTCAGTGGCATCCATCGATCTGGAAGCCTCACAATTCACCATGATTTACCGTGCTGAAGGGCGTGGCACGGGGTTGCTGGCAGAAAAGAAGCCAGGTGAGACGCTGGATGTCCTAGGGCCGCTTGGCCACGGCTTTCCCGTGGAAGAAGCACAGAAAAAAGCGTATTTGATTGGCGGAGGAATCGGTGTTCCGCCTTTATACGAACTAGCCAAGCAATTAAATGCACGTGGAATTGAAACCGTTCATATACTCGGATTTGAAAGCAAGCAGGCTGTCTTCTACGAAGACAAGTTCCGTGAACTGGGCGATACCCATATTGCCACAGTTGATGGCTCTCATGGCACTCAGGGTTTTGTGACGCATATTCTCAACGAATTGCCCACTGATTTTGATACGTACTTTAGCTGCGGACCGACAGCAATGTTGGAAGCAGTGCAATGGGCATATCCGCAGAAAAAAGGATTCCTGTCTTATGAACAGCGGATGGGCTGCGGCATTGGAGCATGCTTTGCCTGTGTTTGCCGGACAACGAAAAGTGAGACGGATTATATCAAAGTATGTTCAGATGGACCGGTATTTCCAGCAGGAGTGGTGATTTCATGACAGATTTAACAGTTAAACTTCCAGGACTCAACTTAAAAAATCCGATTATGCCGGCTTCGGGCTGCTTCGGTTTCGGCAAAGAGTATGCCCAGTTGTATGATCTGTCGCAGCTCGGTGCCATCATGATCAAAGCGACGACCGTCGAAACACGCCTCGGAAATCCGACACCGCGGGTGGCAGAAACAGCGTCGGGTATGCTGAATGCCATCGGTCTGCAGAACCCTGGCCTTGAAAAAGTGGCAGGGCAAGAACTTCCTTGGCTGGAACAATACGATGTACCGATTATCGCTAACGTAGCAGGGACCACTACTGAAGATTATGTAGAAGTCGCCAAAGCTATTTCACAGGCATCGAACGTCCATGCATTGGAAATCAATATTTCCTGTCCGAATGTCAAGTTGGGTGGAATCACTTTTGGAACCGATCCGGATGTGGCCCGTGAATTGACGCGTGCAGTGAAAGAAGTATCGTCAGTGCCAGTCTATATCAAATTATCGCCGAATGTTACCGACATCGTCTCAATCGCAAAAGCGGTCGAACAAGGCGGAGCGGATGGCATAACGATGATCAATACGCTGCTTGGCATGAGGATGGATACGAAAACCGGACGTCCCGTCATTGCTAATATCACAGGTGGTTTATCTGGACCTGCCATTAAACCGGTAGCCTTACGGATGGTCTATGAAGTCAGCCAGCACACCAAACTGCCAATCATCGGCATGGGCGGTGTCACCAACGTGGATGATGTCATCGACTTCCTGTCAGCCGGCGCCAGTGCCGTTGCAGTCGGAACTGCGAATTTTGTTAACCCCTTTGTATGTCCCGAAATCATCGGACAACTTCCGGAACGGTTGCACGAACTTGGATTTGATTCAGTAGAACAACTTGTTGGAAGGAGCCACCGTCTGTGAATAAACCCATCATCGCTTTAGATTTTGCATCAAAGAAACAAGTTGAGGAATTTCTGGAGCAGTTTTCGGAGCCGCTTTTTGTGAAAGTCGGCATGGAGCTCTACTTCCAGGAAGGTCCGGAACTGGTCCGCTACATCAAGTCGCTTGGCCATGAGATTTTTCTGGATTTGAAATTGCACGATATTCCGAATACGGTTGAATCCGCCATGCAGGGATTATCCAAACTGGGTGTGGATATGGTCAATGTTCATGCTGCAGGTGGTCTCGAGATGATGAAGGCAGCCAAGCGTGGATTAGCGGGCAGCGATACGAAACTTATCGCTGTGACCCAGTTGACTTCAACCAGTGAAGAAGATATGCACGAAGATCAGTTGGTCTATGTCAGTCTTGAAGAATCCGTGCTGCATTACGCAAAACGGGCCATGCAGGCAGGACTGGACGGTGTGGTCTGTTCCGTATTAGAGGCTGAATCGATACGAGAGGTCTGCGGACCTGAATTTCTGCGCGTAACTCCTGGAATTCGCCCAGCAGCGGTTTCGGCAGATGACCAAAAACGCATAGCAACACCTACCCAAGCACGGGTTCAAGGCTCTACGCACATTGTTGTTGGCCGAGCCATTACAAATGCCGGAGATTCGTCGGAAAGTTATAAGCAGATTGCAGCAGAATGGAGTGGGAATTTTGAAAAGTGAAATAGCAAACCATTTACTAACCATTGGAGCGGTAGAATTGCGTCCGCAGGAGCCATTCACATGGGCATCGGGCGTCAAATCGCCAATTTACTGTGACAATCGGTTGACTATGTCTTATCCGTCAGTTCGCAAAGACATTGCTGCAGGTTTAGCGGAAACCATCAAAGATTATTATCCGGAATGTGAAGTGGTGGCAGGAACTGCGACCGCAGGAATTCCACACGCAGCATGGGTCAGTGACCTGCTAGACTTGCCGATGGTATACGTACGTTCCAAAGCCAAAGAGCATGGCCAGACGAACATGATTGAAGGCAAGGTCGAACAGGGTAAAAAAGTGGTTGTAGTAGAGGATCTGATTTCGAAAGGCGGATCGGTGCTGCAGGCGTCTCAAGCTTTGGAAGCAGCAGGGTTTGAAGTGCTTGGGATTGTCGCCATCTTCACCTACGATTTGCCGCAATCGATCGAGGCAATCACTGGAGCAGGCTATACATTCCATACCTTGACGGATTTTCCTTCACTTGTTGAACAAGCATTGAAAACTGGTGCCATTAGTGAAGAGGATATGCCGATGCTTGCGGATTGGCATGAAAAATTAAAAGCAGGAACTTTGTGAAACCGGCCAAGTGGCCGGTTTTTTATATTTGGAAATGGTACTCGTACAGTTGACACTTTGTATTCAAATGACTATACTAAAATCAACTAGTTGGTTATGCAAGGTAGTTATTTTTTTAAGTAACTATCATGTATAACCAAGTACTGAAAGGGGGAACAGATATGGCTCTTAGAAGCCAATTGTTGAAAGGGGTTTTGGATGCTTGCGTAATGGCTGTAGTGGAAGAGCAGCCAGTTTACGGCTATGAGCTGTCGCAGAAATTGCAGGGAATCGGATTGCCGGATATCAGCGACGGCACCATTTATCCAGTGTTGCTGAGGCTTCAGAAAAATGGCTTTATCCGTGGAGAGATGAGGCCATCTGCCTCAGGGCCGAATCGCAAATATTATTTTTTGACCGATGAAGGAAAAGCCGAGCTCGAACAAATTGCTTCTGAGTGGATTCAAATTGCACAACCAGTCAGCCAATTACTGAAAAGGGGTGGAGAAGATGAGGAAAACAGCTGAACTGATTGAGGAAAACAATCAGAAAAGGGGATTGCTGAATGCTGAAAACGAAAATGTATACGAAGGTTTTCTTTTGTATTTAAGGACCGATCTCCGAATTGACGAACACGCTGGGGAAGAGATACTTATGGATCTGTTGGATCATTTGGTGGAAGCGCAAGAAGACGGAAAGTCTGCGAAAGAATTGTTCGGGGAATCGCCTCAGAAATACGCGGATGAACTGATTGAAAATTTGCCGAGTGAAAACCGACGAAATGTTTTTTGGTTCAGCGCTTCACAGATTATGGGTTTAACGGGCTGGTTTGCGGCCATCTTTGGTGTCATCAGTCTGATTGTTTCGTTTTTTAATCCGGTGGATAACAGCATTGCGCTTGGCAACTTATTGCTCATGCTGCTGTCGGTGATTCTGGTAGCAGTCGTCGGCGTCTTGGTCATTTTTCAAATCGTCCGTTCATCTGTGTTTCAAAAGGATAAAAAGAAGTGGCAAGCTTACGTGAAAGCTGGGTTATATGGTGCTGCCGCATTCGTATGTGTTGTCTTGATAGCTTGGCTGTTCGAGGATTTCGGCCCAGTCATCAAATTAGAATGGTGGATTTTCCTGTTGATCGGTTTGGTTTTTCTGGCGATCAGCAAACTAATGTATAAGCGGGCAGAATAGAATCTTCTGGATAGATACTGAAATTTTTATACTTGTCCTGTATGATGAAATTAACAGGCAATTCGAACGAAAGGGGATTTGTATGACCATTCCGCAACAGCAAATGAACAGCTGGATCGAGAAATATTCTTTATTGAAGAACATCATTGACCTGGAGCCGGTAGTCTGGCTGAATCCGAACCTTCAAAAAATGGCTGCCATGTCTGGGCTGCCAGTAGGTCTGGAAGATATGAAAGATGCAGAAAAGCTATGGCAGCGGTTTGCACCTTATCTGGCAGCTGAATTTCCGGATACGGCAGCAGAAAAAGGCATTGTCGAATCGCCGTTGCGTGAAATTCCTGAGATGAAAGAGCAGCTTAGCAAATCTTATGGTGAAGACTTCGCGGGCAAGCTTTTTTTGAAATGCGACAACGAATTGCCGATAGCGGGATCCATTAAAGCGCGGGGCGGCGTCTATGAAGTGCTGCACCATGCGGAAAAACTGGCTATGGAAGCAGGTTTGCTGACAAAAGAGCAGTCGTACGAACAATTTTCATCCGAACGGTTCAAGCAGTTTTTTAGCCAGTATTCCATTGGGGTAGGCTCTACCGGGAATTTGGGTCTCAGCATCGGCATCATCAGCGCCAAACTTGGTTTTCAAGTATCGGTCTATATGTCCGCGGACGCCAAGCAATGGAAAAAAGATCTGTTGCGTGAAAAAGGGGCAGCAGTGGTGGAATTTGGAGGAGATTTCAGCGAAGCGATTTTGGCTGGACGCAAGGAAACACTCGCCAAACCAGATGCTTATTTTGTAGATGACGAGAAGTCGAAACATTTATTTTTAGGTTATAGCGTCGCCGCTTTCCATCTTAAACAACAGGTGGAAGATGCGCAAATTCAAGTCGATAGCGAGCATCCGCTTTGTGTCTATCTTCCTTGTGGTGTGGGTGGTGCTCCAGGAGGCATTGCTTTTGGGCTGCGTCAGGTTTTCGGAGATGCCGTTCACTGCTTTTTCGTAGAGCCGACGCATTCGCCGGCAGTGCTGATTGGTTTAATGACAGGTGAAAAAGAAAAAATCAGTGTTCAGGATTTTGGCATCGATAATATTACTGAAGGCGATGGGCTGGCAGTAGGCAGGCCATCGAGCTTTGCTTCGGGCATTAGCGAAAAAACAGTAAGCGGCATTTACACATTGGAAGACCGGGATCTGTTTAAATTATTGACTCTTTTGGCGGACAGTGAAGGAATCTTTGTTGAGCCATCCGCGACTGCAGGGTTGCTGGGTCCTCTAAAGATCCAAACAACTACATACGCTGAAACACATCGCTTTCCGATGGCTGCTGCTGCTCATATTGTCTGGGCAACAGGCGGTGCACTGGTGCCGAAAGAAGAAATGGATGACTTTCATCAACGTGGAAAAAATTATCTAGGAGGCTGAGAAAATGGAATTGTCTTGGGTTTTGATTATTATTAGTACATTTTTGGCAGCCGGCTATTTTTTTCAGAGCACTTCAGAAAAACGGATCAAAGCGCTGGAGAGCAGAATCAGACATGTCGAGAAGCAGCTAAAGCAAACAATGCAGGGCATGGAACTGGCAGAACCTGACGTCAATGAAGAACTAAGGGAACTTCTGGAAAAAGGAAAAATGATTGAAGCCGTTAAACGCACCCGGCAGGAATTCGGCTGGTCTCTGCTGGAAGCTAAACAATACGTGGACGATTTGAAGGCTGGCAGATAATGCAGCAATGTGAAATTTGCCAGACCTCATTTACATGGAAGCAGATCAGCAAATCACTTTGGCTGGCTTATAAACCGGTGGCTTGCCGAAATTGCGGGAGAGTCCACAAAGTCCAGTTTTTATCTAGGTTATTGGTTTCTTTGTTAACAGTGGGCCCAATATTTGCCTTTAGCTTTTTTTCTTATCCAACCAGTACACAAGCACTTCTACTTGGAGCGTTGGTCCTATTTCCATTCATTTTTCTTTTGTTGCCGTATTTAATGCGATACCGACTGGCTTAAAAGATCCTTTCTAAGGATCTTTTTTTATTTGTGCAGGAGTTATGAAGCATCTGGCGAATAGTTGTGGAAAAGAAATAAAAGGAAGAGAGGAGAACACATGGGTATTCAATCAAGCCATATTTTTGTTAATTTGCCGGTGAAGAACCTTGAACGGTCGCAAGCCTTTTTCGAAGAAATTGGATTTGAGTTTGATCAGCAGATGACAGATGAAAAAGGAGCCTGCATGATCGTCGGATCGACCATTTACGTAATGCTGTTAACCGAAGATTTTTTTAAGAGTTTTTCCAAAAGGGAAATCGCTGACACAGCCAGAAGTGCGGAAGTGATTACAGCCATTTCTGCAAACAGCAAAGAGGAAGTGGATAAACTAGTAGATGCTGCGTTTAAAGCAGGTGCCCAACAAGCTAGTGAAAATATGGACGATGAATTTATGTACCTGAAGAGTTTCAAGGATCTGGACGGGCATATGTGGGAAGTTCTCTATATGTCTGAGGAAGAAACAAAATAAAGGCAAAAAAGCATCCGGAAGAAAAATCTCCGGATGCTTTTTAAAGATAATCTGCATAGCGTTTTTCAAGGTAGTTCTGCAAAATGGTCATTGCGGAGCAGATCGCCCAGTAGACCAGCGCCACCAAAATCAACATCGTTAATAAATCATATTCGCGTGCACCGACAATGCGGGCCTTTTGAAAAATCTCGGGTACTGTGATCATGGCAGCTAAAGAAGAGGCTTTGATCAAGTCCAGATAGACATTTGACAAAGGCGGAACAGCGATCCGCACAGATTGCGGAAGGATGATGCGGCGCATCGTCTGCCAATAAGTTAATCCTAGAGCCGTGGAGGATTCCCACTGCCCTTTATCAACCGATGCCAATGAAGACCGGAACACCTCCGCGATATAAGCGGCACTATTAATGGTGAAACCGATTAAAGCAGCCTGAACCGCTGTAAATTCGATGCCGATGACCGGCAGGGCAAAATACAGCAGGAAGAGGATGACAAGAATTGGAACACCCCTCATAAAGGAAATATAAAGTCGTGCCGGAAATTGCAAAATCTGCAGCCGGGAAGTCCGCGCAAGCGACAGGAAAAAGCCAATAATCATACCAAAGAACATACTGACAACAGATATCAGCAGCGTATAGCCAATGCCTTCCAGCACGTACGGAAGCGATTCAATGGCTAAGGCAGGGTCAAACAGCAGTCCCCATTCAATGTCATTCATCAGACAACCCCCTGTTTAATTTTCTTCAATATCAGGTTTGACGGATACATCTGCACCACCGAAAAATTCTTCGGAGATTTCTGTGATGGTACCGTCTGCGAGCATTTCATCCAAGACTTTATTTACATTTTCAGCGAGTTCGGTATTGTCTTTGTTCATGACAAGGCCAACTTCAGAAGGTGCATACTTGATATCGGGATGAATTGTGATGTTTAGTTCGGGAAAAGCCGCGACACCAAAAGTTGATAAATAATAGTCATTTAGGATAACATCTGTGCGTCCGATTGAGACATCACGCAAATACACTTCGTTCGTAGCATTATCATATGTTACCTCTTCAGCACCGTAATCACGTGCAATTTCCATGTAGATCGAAGTGGAAGCACCAGCTGCTTTTTTGCCGGCGAGATCATCCAGACTAGAAATACCAGATAAATCATCTTTTCTAACAACTGCTGTGCCGTAAGAATATTTAATCGGTGTAGAAAAGATGAACTGCTCTGCGCGGTCTTCCGTAACCTCGATATCATTGGCAGCCATATCGATTTGACCTGTATTGACACTTGTCAGCATTTCATCAAATCCAAGTTCAGTAAATTCGATATCAAGATCCAGACGTTCGCCAAGCTCTCTCACTACTTCCACTTCAAATCCTGTCAATTCATCGGATTCTTCGTCTCGGAAAGAAGTGGCAAGCAAGGTGCCGGAAGTGGCAACAGTCATTGACCCTTGTTCCTGGATTTCCTCCCATGCTGTTTTTGTTTCCGCGGTTTCGTTGTCCGTATTGCCGCATCCTGCCAACAATGCGATAGCAATCGCCCCTTGAGCCATAAGTATTTGGTTCTTCTTGGAATATGTATACACGTGTAAAGCCTCCCTAATTTTAAGTCCTATAAGAACATAGCATCTACAGCAAAGTTGAGCAATGGGTTGAACTTAACTTGTGAGAAAACTCTGTAATCAACTATATTTTTATTATGTAAACTAAAAGTTTCTTTGCATGAGAAGTTCAAGAAGTTGGAAGAGCGTGTTTTCTTACTTGATCTACAAGAGATAACTATTTTTAAACTAGCTGGTATCAGGTGCCAATAAAGTCAGTAAAATAGACGATTTATCTCTAATTCAGTATTTATAATAAAAAAAACCGG
>JASLAI010000347.1 GCA_030147225.1 Planococcus sp. (in: firmicutes)
CACATGCTTCGCAAAGCTTTTCGTTCGATCTTCGTCAGGCTGTGTATGGACGGATCCAGTCATTCTCTCTGGCCATGTTCAATAAATTCCCGGCTTCTGGCTTGATCACGCGATTGACCAGTGACGTCACCTTGGTTCAACAGGTTCTCTATATGGGGTTGCGGATTATGCTGCGTGCTCCTTTACTTGTAGTGGGGAGTATGGTCATGGCGTTTGTAGTGAATCCGAAATTGGCTTTCTATTTAGTGATCGTTTTTCCGTTTTTGCTCATTTTTCTGTACATCATGGTCAAAAAAGGTGTCAGTTACTTTGGGTTTGTCCGAAAACGGTTGGATCGTGTCAATCGCATTGTCCAGGAGAATCTGCAGGCAGTACGTCTTATTAAAGCCTATCTGCGTGGAAAATATGAAACCAATCGCTTTTCTGAAGTGGCAGGGTCTTTAAAAGTTGATACGGTAAAAGCATTCAGGATTATGGAAATTATTTTGCCGGTTCTATTATTTGGCATGAATATTTCTTTATTGGCGGTTTTGTGGTTCGGGGCATTCGAAATCCAGAGCGGTGGAGCCCAAATTGGGGAATTGGTGGCCATTGTCAATTACGCAATGCGAATGACCGGGGCTTTTACGATGTTCTCTTTTATCATTATGATTTTTGCGCGTGCAAAAGCTTCTTCGGAACGGCTTGAAGAAGTGTTATTGGCAGAAGATGTCCGTGAAAAAGAAGATATCGGTGAAAGCCGACTGCTCCAACGCGGAGAAGTGTTGTTTGACAATGTATCCTTCACGTATCCTGAGACTTCGCAACCGGTTCTGCAAAACGTTTCCTTCCATTTAAAAGCGAATGAAAAGCTGGCAATCATGGGGGCAACAGGCTCCGGGAAATCTTCTTTGCTGCAGCTGATTCCACGTTTTTATGATGCAACCGAAGGCACTGTATCCGTGCATGGCCGGGACGTAAAAAATTGGTCATTGCGCGAGCTGCGGAAAACAATCGGCGTTGTGCCTCAACAGTCGCTTCTTTTTACAGGGACCATTTCCAATAATTTGT
Source organism: Planococcus sp. (in: firmicutes) (assembly GCA_030147225.1). Taxonomy (GTDB): domain Bacteria; phylum Bacillota; class Bacilli; order Bacillales_A; family Planococcaceae; genus Planococcus. The sequence continues at coordinate 1,051 of JASLAI010000347.1, forward strand.
CCTGGGGAAAAGATGAGGTTGTGCAGGAGGAATTGGCTGATGCTGCGATCAAAGCTCAGATTCATGAAACGGTCGAACGTTTTCCAAAAGGCTATTATACCCGCGTAGGCCAAAAAGGCGTCAATTTATCAGGAGGACAAAAGCAACGGCTATCGATCGCACGTGCATTGGTGCGCGAGCCATCGGTTTTGATTTTGGATGACAGCACAAGCGCACTGGATGTAAAAACTGAAGCTGCATTATGGGAAGAATTGGACCGGGAAGAAACGACGATGCTTGTAGTCACGCAAAAAATCCGGACGGCGATGAAAGCCGATCGAATTCTGCTGCTGGAAGATGGCAGCGTATCCGGATATGGCACACATGAAGAACTCTTGAAAGAATCCGGATTGTATCGGCAAATCGCGATGTCGCAGCAGGAAGAGGAGGTTGATGAATATGTTTGATGCCATTCGCCGCCCTTTTGGCCATGAACCGATTCTTACGAAGGAAGACTTGAAAAAACAGAAAGACAAGAAAAACGAACGCGCTGAAAATTGGAAATCGACGCTGCTGCAGATCTGGAAGCTGGTGGACGAACAGCGAGTTCTGCTAATAGTGGTACTGGCACTCGTATTCGTCAGTTCTGCTCTGGCATTGCTCGGCCCTTATTTGATCGGCTTCATCATCGATGAATACATTGTTCCGCAAAGTTTTAACGGGATGGGTCTTGTGGTGCTGTGGTTGATTTTGGTATACATCGGCCACTCGGTCTCTTTGTATCTGCAAAATTTTTGGATGGTGGGAATTGCCCAACAAGTGATTTACCGCATGCGGACGCGGCTTTTTTCTCACCTTCAACGTTTGCCTGTAACCTTTTTTGATAAACGGCAGCATGGTGAATTGATGAGCCGCATGACAAATGATATTGAAAACGTTTCTTCAACATTAAATACATCCTTCATTCAAGTGTTCTCGAGTATATTGACGTTGACGGGTACAGCCATTGTGATGCTGACACTCAGTCCGTTATTGACTTTATTGACCTTGATCATCATTCCGCTCATGTACATCTCCATTCAATGGATCACCAAACGGACAGGCCGGCTTTACAAAGAGCAGCAAAAAGCAATCGGAGAATTGAACGGCATGATCGAAGAAACAATATCGGGACAAAAAATCGTCAAAGCCTTTTCGCAAGAACCTCGTGTCATGGAGGAGTTTCGGGAAAAGAGCGAACGGCTGCGGCGCACAGGATTCTGGGCCTGGACTTATGCCGGATTCATTCCAAAAGTCATGAACTTCCTGAATAACGGCAGCTTTGCGATCGTCGCAGGGGTTGGTGGGATTCTGGCTCTCAACGGCTCTGTATCGATTGGTGTCATTGTTATTTTTACCGAGTATTCTCGTCAGTTTACACGTCCGTTAAATGACTTGGCCAACCAGTTCAACACAGTATTATCTGCAATTGCTGGAGCTGAGCGTGTCTTCTCGATTATGGACGAGACAGAAGAAAAAGACGATCTGGTCTTCAACATGGAAAAGAAACTGGAAGGCGAAGTGGTCTTCGACCGGGTTTCCTTCAAATATGAAGGGGCGGAAGAAGACTGGACCATACGCGACGTTAGCTTTACTGTTGGGATTGGCCAAACGGCAGCGCTTGTTGGAGCAACCGGCGCAGGAAAGACAACGGTGATGCAGTTATTGGCGCGTTTCTATGATGCCAATGAAGGCGAAATCCGGCTTGATGGCACACCTATTGCTTTGATGCCGCGTGAAACTTTGCGCAAACAAATCGCATTCGTCCTGCAAGATCCTTTTCTGTTTGAAGCGACGGTCAGCGAGAATATCCGATACGGCAAATTGGATGCAACAGATGAAGAAGTGGTGGAGGCGGCAAAAGGCGCCAACGCGCACGACTTTATCAAAAAGCTCCCAAATGGCTATGATACTGTATTGACCGGAGACGGTTCGATGATCAGCCAAGGCCAGAAACAATTGCTGTCGATTGCCCGCGCATTGATTGCTGATCCGGTCATTTTACTGCTGGATGAAGCGACGAGCAGCATCGATACTGTCACTGAGTTAAGAATCCAAGAAGCACTGGAGCGGCTTATGGCGGGCAGAACCAGTTTTGTCATTGCCCACCGGTTGAATACGGTCCGAAAAGCCGATTTGGTTCTGGTCATGGAGATGGGAGAATTGGTGGAGTCTGGCACACAAGAGCAGCTATTGGATGGCGATGGCATTTATGCCAATATGCTGATAGATGCAAAATTATGAAGAAGGGCCTGTTCCGGTAAAATGGGAGCGGGCCTTTTGTTCTTTTGGCCGCTTCCGCTTTTCTTATTGTCTAGACTTCAGCGGCTAGCTCTTTGGGTCATAAGTCAACCCAGCTGTGCGGCAAAGAGCGCCGCTTCACTGGTCTGCCTTATGCCCGGCAGAGCTAAACAGCCGCTTCCGCTTTTCTTATTGTCCAGACTCCAGTGGCCAGATTCTCAGGTCATAAGCCACTCCAACTGTGCGGCTAGGGGAATGCCGCTTCGCCGGAGCGTCTTATGCCCATAGAATCTAGACGGCCGCTTCCGCTTTTCTTTGTTCCTAAGCCTCAATTTTCAACCACTGTATGATAGGATAAAAAGATAAAGGAACATCAAACGATGGGAAGTTTCTATTTCTATTGGTCGTTAGATTAAGTCAATGTTTATGGGAGGTCGCAAGATGGATTTATCATTATCAATCGTTTCATTTCCGGTAGATGAACAAACAGCCAGTGAGATGGCGAAACTAGTGGAGGAATTGCCGCCTGCTCATAAAATGGTCCTTCATCCTTCTTTATGGAGAGCTTCTGATGCGAGGGGTTTTGCTGTGGTTGCTTATACGGATGAAGAGGAATTGATCGGCTTTGCAGCAGCAGCGGATATGGTAGGGCTGCATCATTATGAATGGTCACTCTTTGTCCATCCTGAATACCGGCGGCTTGCACTTGGGACGGCACTGGCAGACGGTGTTTCTCATGCTCTGATTCAGCGCCAAGCGGAGAGCGAATTGGCGGCTTTTGTAGACGATGTGGATATCTCTGCTTTTATGGAAAGCATCGGATTCCGTCCGGACTTTAAAGAAATCCTTCTTTCTGCACAAACACTGCCAGACAATGAATTGCCTGAAGGGTTGACTATTGTTCCTTATGCCGGACAAGCTGAAGCGTTGACCGAGCTGCTGATTGCAGCATTTGATGATGCGATTGTACCGATTCTGCAGCATAACATGGTGGATCCTGACAGAGAGATTTGGCTGCTTCATAAAGATCAGGAGCTAGTTGCTACTGCAACTCTAGTGGTTGAAGAGCAGGCTTTGTGGGTGACAGCATTTGCTGTAGATCCCCGCTGGCAGGGCAAGGGCTACGGCAAACAGTTTTTGAAATGGTGCCGGGCAATAGCTTTTAAGCGGGGACTGGCAGAAGTCATGCTGGATGTAGAAACGGACAATGAGGCCTTGCATGTCTATGAGAATTCAGGATTCCGCAGGATACAGACCGTCTCGTATTGGAAACGCAATACAGATCAATAAAAAACGGGTGTTTAAAAACAAATACTCAGTGGGGATGTAGAATCCTCACTGAGTATAAGATGGCCGAAACGGATTTTAAATAACTAATCCATTTGAAAGAATAGAGTCTTGCTTTACCGTGCCGACAGCCAGCTGCTCATTTTGTGTAAAGCAAAAATTTAGTTGCCAGATTGTTTGTATTCTTTGTCTGTTCCGTCAGAGTATCTGACTTCGACTTCGATTTCAGTAAAACCATCTTCAATTCCAAAGGCTTCGACGATTTGTGCAATGGCTTCATCATCAGGGGTGTCTGGTGTCAACTCCAGTTGGCTGAGTCCAGGTTCAATTTCATCCATCGCATCATTTCCGGCTAATTCTGTTTCGTTCATCTGGTTCTTGTACTCAGCTTCGACTTTGTCGCGATCTTCTTCGTAGCTGATTTCGATCATGTTGTCCATATCAGGGAAGTCGACATTGATATCGAGCTCAGTAAAACCGAATGTCTTGCCGCCGATATCATTTTGGTCTAAACCGCCTTCAGTTGAAGCATCTTCTGTGCCGCCACCCGGCTCTGCAGGTTCCGTCTGATTTTCATTATTTACAGGTTCCGTTACCTGTTCATCATTCCCGCAAGCGGCAAGAAGTAAGGCGGAAGAAAAAAGCAGAGGCATTATCATGTTTCTTTTGTTAAAGATCATCTGATTTCACCCTTTCAGATAGCTTATACTTATAGTATGAACATTCCCGATTTTTCTGGATTTAATCAATCATTCTAGAATAGGAAACAACCGAGAACAGTGGAGACCAAGCAGAGATTGAACGGAGCAACTGTAATGAACAATTACGAAAATGGGCAAAATATCGCTGCAGCAACTGAAAAGAACATCCGTACAGACTTTAAGGAAAGCATGACTTATGGTGAATACCTGCATTTGGATAAGTTACTGACTGCCCAAGAGGGAGTCAGCGGCCATCATGATGAGACCTTATTTATTATCATCCATCAGGTATCAGAGCTGTGGATGAAGCTGATTTTGCACGAACTGCAGGCGGCGATAGACAATATTAATAAAGATGATTTGCAGCCGGCATTCAAGCAACTTGCACGTGTTTCCCGGATTCAATCCCAGATCATTCAAGGGTGGGACGTGCTTTCGACTTTAACGCCTGCTGAATACATGGAGTTCCGCGATGATCTCGGCAATGCCAGCGGATTCCAGTCTTATCAGTACCGTATGATTGAATTTGCACTTGGCTACAAAACCAAGCATGTGCTGAAGATTTACGAAAAAGATGCACCGCTTCATGTAGAGCTTGAAAAAGCCTTTAACGCTCCAGGTCTTTACGATGCAGCGATTCAAAAGCTGGCGAGAAGCGGCTTTGACATCGATAAAGAGATTTTAGAGCGGGACGTTAGCATGGTTTACGAATCAAACGAAAGTGTGCGCGATGCCTGGAAAACCATTTATCGGGACGTGGATACCCACTGGGAACTGTACCAGTTGGCAGAGAAATTAGTCGATATTGAAGATTGGCTTCAGCAATGGCGATTCCGCCATATGAAGACAGTGGAACGCATTATAGGATTCAAACAGGGAACCGGAGGCTCATCAGGAGTCAATTACTTGAAGAAAGTTCTGGATCAATACTTCTTCCCCGAACTTTGGGAAATACGGACAGATATTTAGGAGGGTTTTTGTGAAGATATATGCACATAGAGGCTGCTCAGGCGCCTATCCGGAAAATACAGTGGCTGCCTTCCGTGCAGCAGCTGAACTGCCGATTACTGGCGTTGAAATTGATGTCCATTTAAGCAGAGATGGAGAAATTGTCGTCATTCACGATGAAAAAGTCAATCGGACGACAAACGGTAAAGGGTACGTAAAAGAAATGACGTTAAAAGAATTAAAGGAGCTGGATTGCGGTTCCTGGTATTCGGAAGAATGGAGCAAGGAACAAATTCCGACCCTCGATGAAATCTTTGATATTTTTGAACATACAAACCATAGGCTGAATATTGAACTGAAGACTGATGTTTTTCCTTATGATGGATTAGCCGATAAGGTGGTTGATCTGGCTGCTAAACGTGGATTTCTGGATCGTTTGCTGATTTCTTCTTTTAACCATGAAGATATTCAGTCTATTGTACATGGCAAGCAAGTAGAAAGCGCCATTTTGACCTTTGAAGTGCTGGTGGATGTCTATGACTATGCACGTGTCATTGGGACGAAGCGTATCCACCTTTCACTGCCATCGGCTTTTAGAAGAATGACTACTGACGCATTGCGAAAAGGCGCCATTGTCTACGTCTATACAGTCAACGATCTGAATTATGCTGAAGAGCTCCAGAAAATCGGGATTCACGGAATTTTTACGGACTATCCTGAAAAGATGTTGGCACATTTCGAGTGAAATTTGGTCAAGCTTTAAAAGAAAGAGCGCAAAGCGACAGAGCGAATCGAGCTGAAGACCCTGGACTGATCACAGTAAAGGAAGCGGCTGAAGCCGAACTCGAACCCCTGGAAAGCATTTGTCTGGAACGATTTTTTCGACCTCGGTTCTTTTCCAATTGAAAAGTCAGCTTTTTAGTTCAGCTTTATCTGGCTGCTTCTTTCTATACTCATTAAAAAAGACGAATTGGAAAAATCCAATTCGTCTTTTCCTATTACCACTTGGCATAATGCTCCTCGATGGAACCGAGAAGCTGCGTGATTTTCAGTTTTCTGCCATCGGGATAACGCACATATCCGTTATAATAGCCAAATAATTGATGAACTTCTGATTTTACGAGACGTGCATCCGTTTTGGAGACACGTTCAAAAAACGGGGAGAACGTCAATCTGACGTCATCGGAGAATTTACTGTGCACCAGCCAGGGCTTTTTAAAGTTTTCCTGATCGTACTGAAACAGTACATCCTCATGGATTTTCGTCATTTTGCCATTAACAAAAAAAGCATTTTCTGTCATTCCGGTGCCATCGGTCCATTTACCGCCTAGATTCAAGCCGATCACTTTTCCAAGTGACCGTTGAGAAGCCATACCCCAATTCCAAAGAGATTCCCTAGGCCAAATGCCGCGGCCGTAATCCAATACGGCAAAGCTGTTAAGTTTTTCAAATTCGAATTGCTGACTGCCGATTTTCACCATGCCACTGACCGGAAGGGATGTATGTTTTCCGGTGAACTGGAAAGTCTGGCGATTCCATGGAATGACCACATTTAGGGATTCATAATCTTCAGGATGTGAAATAACCAGAATAGCTTCCAGATCTTCTCCGTCAAAGTCTTTGACGGAGACAGTCAGGTGCGTTGCATTCTGACTGTATACAGATTCAACCGTCATAGAATCACTGCGAAAATAGCAGGGCCCTAATGCATTTTCGGGTAGCTTTACATGCCGTGTAAATGGAACAACGACCGTTTTTTCATAAAAACGCTGGGTTTCGTAGTTGAGAAAGTAAACAAAACAAACAGTCGCGTAATCCAGATGGGAAATTGTTG
>JASLAI010000025.1 GCA_030147225.1 Planococcus sp. (in: firmicutes)
TATGACCCGGATCCTGTGGAACTCCGACAAGCGGTGGGAAAGGTTTTAAATACATAAAAATAAATATGCTTTCTGATTGAGGTAGAATACTTTCTATAGGGGCCTGAATATTTTCTAAAAGACTGTAATACTTTCTATAGCGACTTTACCGCAAAAAAATAACCTGTCTCCCAAAAGGGAGGCAGATTATTTTACTTTCCACAAGGTTTCTTTCGGCATACAGATGCGTTCAAGTTTTTGTTGAAGCACTTGTTTTTTTAACTCGCATTCCGCGGTTTGCTCGGAAATATTATATATAGAAGCAATTTCTCTAGTTGCCATAGTTGAGTATTTGGTAAAGAGATCATCTAAGGAAGGCGGGGTTTGCCGATTCAGGCTTTCTTCGCCCATCATTTCCTGTAGAATCGTTTGGTAAACATCATATGAATAAAGTCCAGATACTTTAACACCTTCGTCTTCGATACATTCATTGAAAAAAACGATACTTGGTACTTCGTTGATTTCCATCTCGCGGGTAATCTGTAAATCGCATTGAAAAGCTTTTGCGGTATGTACAGAATGGAAATCTAATTTGAATTCTTCTTGATCCAGTTCTGCTTCTTCCGCGATTTCCAATAGGACGCTGTAAGAAGAAACGTCTTTTGACTGAAGGAAGAGATGCTCCTGTAATTTGTGTAAGAAACGATTTCCAGATCGTTTTCCCTGAAGCTCCGCAGCCTTAATAGCAACAGAAGGCAAAACAGGGTGAGTCAAATTGTCAGTATCAATATTTGCTGATAGCGTTGCTTTGTTTAAGTTGAATAGTTGTGTACTCAACACAACTCTCATAGAAAAATAATGGCCGTACTCAATTTGTAATTTTCGGATGACAGCTTGCAGTTCCCAACATTCCGGATTCAAGGGATCTACAAAAACATACAGTTCCAATGGTTTGAAGGAATTCCCAGGTTCGCGAATTTCTTGGGCCAAATCTAGATTGCTCACTCCAACTCCTCCTCACTGTCAGACTCATTGATCATATGATGTGCAGTTAAAACAAGTCGATTGTATAAGGTCTCACGGAATTTTCCGCTTAACCCTACCTCGTCCATTGCTTCACTCATGCACTCAAGCCAAGCCTGAGCTCTAGCAGGTGTAATTGCGAACGGGCTGTGTCTTGCTCTTAATCTTGGATGTCCATGTTCTTCTGAGTAAATATTGGGTCCACCTAAATATTGGGTTAAGAATTGTTTTTGTTTACGGGCCGTTTCTGAAAGGTCATCTGGAAAAATAGGCTGCAGCTTTGGATGTGCCGCTACGCGAGCATAAAATGCATCGACTAACTGAGATAATGTTTCCGCACCAATCTCTTCATACGGAATAATCGGTTTTCCAGTCATTATCGTGTCTCCTTTGCTTTAGCTGTAAATACATTCTAACAACGCAGCACGAATATCTCAACCAAATCGATTGAGGAGATGGGAGATTTTGGATTTTTAATCTATTAGTCTTCAGATCGTGCCGTGGCAGATTGCATGAACCGCGCGATTTTTTTGTTTGCGGGGCGTTCCTGGATTTTGTGCTGGTGAAGGAACTCTAGGAATCGTTTATGTCCTGCTTCAGCATCCGACACTTCAAACTCCAACTCAAAATCTTCTTGGCCATTGTATTCTGAATGGTCGATCACGAGCAAGCCATCAAGGTACTCGAATTCAACACGGTGTGTGGTCAATGTGCCAATTTTTTTTAATTCAGCGAGTGATACATCCATTGTCTGAAGAGCTTCTGCCACTTCAGTAGCTTCAAATGTATTCAATTCAAGCATACGACGTGCCTGCTCGCGGGTCAATTGATCCGTGATTTCATAATGGCCAACAGTTGCCGGGATTTTCAGGGTGCATTCAAATCGACCGTTTTTTTGCCGGATGCGCAGGGCACTCTTTTGTCTTTTTAGCTCAAAGTCGGCTGTGTCAAAATAATGATTGTGCTGGGTGACAGGGTTATTATGAAAATCGACGAATTCTTTCAGCAAATTTGCGTACTCTTCTTTTGTCAGCATATTCTTAAATTCAATTTCAAGTTCTTTTGACATGTTGAACACCTCTCTAGTAATTTCATTATCGGATAGTTTCGTGCAAACTGCAACGAATGGCAGAGCTGTGGTAAAATATCATTAGTAAGAAGTCAGAAAGGAAGTATCGATTTGCATAAATTAGTGGCAGTAAACAGAACCCATATCACTGAAAATGAAATTGAGTTCTTTATTGATGAAATCGAACCGGCCGAATCAATCGAAGCGTCGGGTCAAATGCTTACAGATTCCGACAATCAGGCGTTTGTCTATTTGTTGGATACGGGTACTGAATATATATATGTTCAATTTGACATACATACATGGCCGGCGTTGACGAAAGCGCTGCAGCTGAAAAAAGTTCCGCTTCTGACATGGGGCAAACAAATCATGCCGCTTGCAGATTTCCATGAAGAGCTATGGATGCTTGTGGAAAACATAGAAGGCAATGACAATTACGGTGAAGCTTTCCGTACCGCTGTAGAACAGGCATTTCATGAGGCACTTGCTTCACGATCTTGAAAGAAGTGAGGAGGACCGGAGATGGGTCAATGGAATCGATTTTTAGCACCATATAAACAAGCAGTGGACGAATTAAAGATAAAATTCAAA
>JASLAI010000082.1 GCA_030147225.1 Planococcus sp. (in: firmicutes)
CAAAAAATCTAAATTGTATATATGATATTGCGGATACTTATCAGTCATGTATTGGACAAAATTCCCTCCAATAAAGCCTGCTCCGCCAGTTACAAGTACATTTTCCATGGAGGCGCCCCTTTATAAGTTATTCGGCAAAAGCGATTTTTCACCGGCAATATCCAGCAGATACTGACCATAATCGGTTTTCTTCAGCGGCTGCGCCAATTCAATCAATTGCGCTTGGCTGATATAGCCTCTTCGATAAGCAATTTCTTCAATACAGGCGACATACAAGCCTTGGCGTTTTTGGATAGCTTCCACGAAATTAGAGGCTTCCAGCAACGCTTCGTGCGTCCCAGTATCAAGCCAAGCTAAGCCACGACCCATGACATTGACCTGCAATTCGCCGCGTTTCAAGTACTCATCGACCACAGAGGTGATTTCCTTTTCCCCACGCGGTGAAGGCGCTACTCCTTTAGCAATTTCGACCACCTGGTTGTCAAAGAAATAAAGGCCTGGAACTGCATAGGAGGACTTTGGATGTTCCGGCTTTTCTTCTATAGAGACGACGTTCAATTCTTCGTCTACTTCAACAACGCCGTAAGCTCTTGGATCGGCTACATGGCAGCCGAAGATGATGCTGCCTTTTGTCAGTTCTGCTGACTCTTGCAGGCGGCTCCCAAAATCCGATCCGTAAAAAACATTGTCTCCGAGAATCAGCGCCACCGGCGAATCTCCAATAAAGCTTTCGCCGATCGTAAACGCTTCTGCCAATCCATTCGGCTCTTCCTGAATTGCGTATTCCAGTTTAATGCCGAGTTTTTGTCCATTGCCAAGCAAACTTAAAAATCCGGAAATGTCTCTTGGAGTTGAGATGATGAGAATTTCCTTGATTCCTGCAAGCATCAGAACAGACAACGGATAATAGATCATCGGTTTATCGTATACAGGCAGCATTTGTTTTGAAATCGATTTAGTCAACGGGTAAAGACGCGTCCCCGTCCCACCAGCTAAAATAATACCTTTCATTATAAATCCCTCATTTCTTAAATTTGAGATAGGCTTTTTTGTGTCACATGAAGCTCCCGAATGATGTTGCAGATCTCTATAACTGATTCAATCGGTAAATCGCCGTAATAAGGCATTGCCAGCACTTGTTGCACAGCTTTTTGTGCGTTTGGCAGATTATCAGGGCATGCAGAAGGCAGATCGCCGTACCACTCGAAGTCACTGCACAATGGATAGAAATACTTTCTTGCAAATACATTGTATTTCTGGAGTTCCTGGTGCACGGTGTCTCGCGATTGGCCAAATACCGCTTCATCGATTTCAATGACAAAATACTGATAACTGCTGGATTTATCTTCAAGAGTCGTCAAGACCCGAATCCCTTCGATGTCCGCTAAATTCTCCTCATAAGCTTTTTTGATGGCGTGGCGTTTACTGCGTTCTTCTCCCACCACTTTTAGTACCTCGATGCCGACCCCCGCCTGGATTTCATTCAGTTTAGCGTTCAGTCCGGACAATGCCACTTCCTCAGCATTAACAATTCCAAAATTTCTCAACAGGTCCAACTGCCTGTCGAGTGCCGGATCGCTGTAGGTCAGGGCTCCACCTTCAACCGTGTTGAACAGCTTTGTGGCATGGAAACTGAACATTGTCATATCGCCAAAGCTGCTAATCGGGACGCCATTTATTTTGGAGCCAAATGCGTGAGCGCCATCATAAATCACTTTCAGCTTATGCTTATCAGCGATCGCCTGGATCTTTTCGACATCGCACGGATTGCCGAAAACGTGGACGCCCAGAATGGCGCTTGTTTTTTCAGTGATCAGCGCTTCGATCTTATCGGCATCGATATTGAAGCTAACCGGATCAATATCGCAAAACACTGGCGTCAGACTGTTCCAATCCAAGGCCTGTACAGTTGCAGGAAATGTAAAAGGCGTTGTAATGACTTCGCCCGTCAGTTTCAAAGCTCTTAGTCCGAGCAGCAATGCCAAGGTCCCATTAGAGAACATGGAAATATGGTCAACTTCCAGGTATTTTTTTAGCTGACTGCTCAATTCATCATGCTGCGCCCCAAAGTTCGTCAACTGTTTACTGTCCCATATCGTCTTTATCCGATCAGTGACGTTAGAAATATCCGGCAACAAAGGGCGTGTCACATAAATCGGTTGTTCAAAAGCTTTAGCCATTACATTCCCTCCCAAAGTATGAATCTATTTTCCACGAATCACCCCGTCTTAGCGGGGTTTATCTTTTTTATTAGAGGTACCAGCAAATCATAGACCGTATCGAATTCTTCAATTTTCAGCATTTTGGATACTCCAATATAGAGCGAGATCCCGATTCCAATTTGTACAAGGATGGTCAAAGCGGCTGAAAAAGAAATCAGTTGGCCCACCCCATAAACTACAGCTCCCATACCAAGGGAAATTGCATAAATCGGCAGCAAGTCCCGAATCTGTTCTTTGACGCTATACGAAATCTCCCGGCCCGAAAAGTAAATATTGATGAACAAAGAAATATGCGAATCAAGTACAACGGTCGCAACTAAAGCGGTGAGTCCCCAATCCATCCAGATGACAAGAAAAATCAGTACGGTCGGCACAATGGTCTTAATAATTTCCAGGTACAAAAACAAATCGGAGCGGCCTTTCACCTGAAGAATATTTAAATTTAAGGCATGAATCGGATACAACATGCCAGCGATGCATAAAAGCTGGAAATAAGGGACCATGGTCAGCCACTTCTCACCAAAAATCAAGTAAATCAGCGGTTCTGCTACTGCAGCTACGCCAACCATAATCGGAAAAATTAAAAACCCAGAAAGCTTGATGACTTTCTTGAAGCTATTCTTCAATCTCTCTTCCTGATCTTGGATTCCACTCAATACCGGATATGTCACCCGCTGGATGGTTGCAGTTAAAGTCTGTGTTGCAACGTCACTGAATTTTGCAGCGTTCGTATAATAACCAAGAGACGCGGCAGTATATTGCTTCCCAATAATGAGGTAATAAACATTGTTATAGGCGGTATCAATCAGTCCTGAAACAAGCAGCTTCCATCCAAAACCGAATAATCGCTTGAACGAGACTATGCTGAAAACCAGCGAAGGACGCCACCTTCTGTAGTACATCAGCATAAGAGCTTGAACACCATTTAATGCCAGCATTCGGACTACAAGGCTCCATACACCAAAGCCAATCAGCGCCATCACGACTGCTGCTGCTCCAGAAAGTACACTTGCTGTCATATTGACTTTCGCTTGCACTTTGAAGTCGACTTCTTTGGTGAACATCGCTCTTGGAATGATTGAGAATGCGTTAATGATGACACCCAAGGCCAGCACTCTGACAATGGAAGTCAATTGAGCTTCATCAAAGAAATTACTGATAAGCGGGGCCGATAAGAACAGCACTCCATAAATAAAGATGGAAACAGCCAAGTTAAAATAGAATACCGTTGAATAATCGGTTTGATTGGCTTTTTGATCACGAATCAACGCTTGCGTAAAGCCACTATCGACTAAGGAATTCGAAAGTGCCACAAACACGAGGATCATTCCGATTATTCCGAAATCTTCAGGTGTTAAAAGCCGCGCCAAGATAATCTGGATAATGAATTGAACACCTTGATTGCCCATCATATCCCCGAAACTCCAAAGCAAGCCGCTGATCGTTTTTTTCTTTAATGAATTTTCCTGTTTCATCTGCCGGCTCCTAACGAAAAAAACTTTTACTGCAGATCAACACATCTAATACCTAAATGTTCAGAAATTTCGATTCAATTCAGCATAACCCAAAAAAATATAGGTATTAAACATCTCTATCGGATAAAATAAACAAACC
>JASLAI010000146.1 GCA_030147225.1 Planococcus sp. (in: firmicutes)
TCTGGACAATGAAGAAAAGCGGAAGCAGCTGGTTAGAATCAGTGGCAAGATACTCTCTAAAGGAGAAGATTTTATTCCATTAATTGGCGATGCTTTCCGAATTAGAGCAAATACTTTCTGAGTGGGCTGGAATACTTTCTAAATGCGTCTATATACTATCCAACTCAACAGTAATACTTTCCGTCTATATTTTTGGGCAGCAACTAAAAAAAGCCCGGCACATGCCGGGCATAAAAACCTTCTATTAATGATTCGTATTCAAATCCATGGCAGGACCGAAAAACTCGTAGTGGATCTGTTCTTCCGGAATGCCCATGCCGTTCAGCTCGCGAATCATGATCTCCATGAAGGGAACTGGTCCACAGACATAGACGTCACTGGTTGGATCAACGTATTCCTCGAGCATTTCCCGGGTAATAAAACCATTTGGTTCATCTGAATAGACGGTCTTGTACCTCGCATCGTCCATCATCATTGCATAAGACTGAATGTCTTCATCAAAAGCGTGCTGCAACGGATTTCGGGCGCCATGCAGAAAAGTGGTCGGCCGCCTTGGTGTAGTGTTCGCTACTGTTTCAAACATGCTCATCATCGGTGTGATGCCAACACCGCCGCTGATAAACGCAATGGGGTTTGTTTTCGTTGTATCGAGGACAAAGACACCAGCAGGAGCGCTGACTTCAATCCGATCGCCTTCATCGATATTGCTGTGCAGATAATTGGAAACGACACCATTTGGGTCGTTGTTGTTTTCCCGTTTAACCGAGATGCGGAATTCATCCGGATTGGATGCTTGAGATAAGCTGTATTGCCGGATCACTAAAAAATCTTCTCCAGGCATGGACAGCCGCACTGAAATGTATTGGCCCGGTATATAAGGAGGAACGTTGGATCTGTCTTTTGGTTTCAAGTAGAAGGAGGTAATAACTTCACTTTCCTTCACTTTCCGGGCGACAATAAAGTCTTTAAAGAAATTCCAGCCATTTTTCTGCTCAGTTTGTTTTTTATACATGTTTTTTTCAACACCGATAAAAGCGTCAGCAATGACCCCATAGGCCTCATCCCAAGCTTCGATGATTTCATCCGTAGCTGCATCACCCAAAACTTCCTTCATCGCTTTCAGCAAATACTTACCGACAATTGGGTAATGTTCTGGCAAGACGCCAAGGCTCACGTGCTTATGCGCAATCTGAACCACTGCCGGAAGAATTTCTCCCAAGTCATCGATATGGACTGCCGCTGCATAGACGGCTTTGGCCAATGCGGTCTGTTGACGGCCCTGTGCCTGATTAGCGTGATTGAAAATATTCAGCAATTCCGGATGTGCTTCAAAAAGATTCCTATAAAAGTGAGTGGTAATGGCAACGCCGTGCTCTTCCAAGACCGGAACGGTGGATTTGATAATTGTACGAGCTTCTTCTGATAACATATTAATCTACTCCTTTTCTTGAGAATATCTTCAGGTTCAATTGCTTTCGAACTTCCTGAAAAGCCGCTATAATGAACATGCAGAAGAGGTGAAAAGAATGAGATTGACCATGTATACAGACTTCTCATTACGTGTTTTGATTTATTTAGGCACTAAGGAACCAGACAAGCTAACGACAATACAAGAAATTTCTGAAGCATATAATATATCTAAGAATCATTTAACGAAAGTTACATTTGAATTGGGAAAAGCCGGTTTTATCCATACAGTCCGTGGAAGAGGCGGTGGAATTCGTCTAGCCGACATTCCTCAAAACATCAATGTAGGTACTGTAGTGAGACGGATGGAAGATGACTTCCATTTGGTTGAATGCTTTGATTCGGCTACTAATCGCTGTCCGATTTCTCCTATTTGCGGCTTGCGAGGCGTATTGGGCAAGGCGCTCCACGCTTATCTGACAGTGTTGGATGAGTACACGCTTGAAGATCTTTTGTTTAATCGGGAAGGGCTGCGTGAAATTCTGCAGACATAAAAAGAACAAAAAACGGCTCAAAGTTTTAGCCGTTTTTTATTTATAATTCGAGCGTTTGCGGCTCTTGTCCTTTTCTATTCATTAACCGAACTCTATCTGGTTTAATCGACAAAATAATTAGGTTTGGATCATCAGGTCCTTCAAACCAGCCTTCTAAATGTTCATTCCAAACTTTATTAATCATTTCACGATCATCGTTTAAAGACATGGTGCCTTCAATTTCAAGGAATGTATCACCGACTCCTTCACCTTCATAGCCTAAAAGGATATGGGCGTGAGGATTGGCTTCCAGCTCATCGACTTTTTGTGTTTTTTTGCTGGTTGCTGTGTATAGTGTGAAATCATCGTTAAAGAAAGTCATATAACGAGAATGGGGTTTATTGCCTTTGATCGTCGCTAAAGTCCCCACATAACTATCCTCTAATATTTTTAATGCCGCTTGTTTTACTTCTTCCTGATTCATCCATACCACTCCTTTTATGTTTGTACTTATCTATTCCTTTTTAAATCTGAACTAAACATAAAAGGCCTGCTGGGGAGCAGGCCTTAAATCTGTTGGACTATTTTGGGTGTCCGATTAAATATACTCGGCAGCACCATGCCAATTAAGATAATGAAGATCCCGCCTACTTGAAGAGGGGTTAATGCTTCGTTTAAAATGATGACCGATGCGATGACAGCAACGGGCAACTCCATGGCGCTTAAAATAGAGGCAAGCCCGGACCCTACACGGGGCACGGCGATGGAGAAAAAGTAGATAGGCGTAATGATTCCGAATAGGCCAAGCAATAGCCCAAATATCCATAAGCCTTCA
>JASLAI010000188.1 GCA_030147225.1 Planococcus sp. (in: firmicutes)
ATCAGCTTCAAGGAGCATTATTATTGTGCGGCCTCTACAATTTAGACACCGCCCGGGCCACTGCAGTTCCAAACATTGATGTATACCTAACAGCTTATACCGGCGCTAAACCGTTTGAATCATTTCCGAAAATTGATGAACTTTCTACAATTCAGCACATCAGCCCTGAATTTCCGCCCGTTTTTATAACCGTTGGCGATGCAGATCCTTTTGTTTCCCAATCCGTGGAACTGGTCGATGTTCTCCAATCCAATGAAGTACCAGTTTACCCCGTATTTTTCGAAGGTACACAAAAAAATTTGAAGCATGAGTATCAATACGATTTGAGTACGCAAGATGCGCGTGATACATTTGAAGAAACCTTGAAGTTTTTATATATCCACAGCAAGTAAAAAACGAGTGAATCGCCTATAAGCGGTTCACTCGTTTTTTTATCCTTGATTTATTGCACTTTCTTTTACCACAGGAGTAGCTGTACGCTGTCTCTTTCTCGAAGGAAGCATGTTGAAAAGGATGTTCAGGACGATAGCCGTCACACTTCCAGCCACAATGCCATTACTAGTCAAAATTTGAAGGCTTGACGGCAATTGAACAAATAATTCAGGAACGACCGTTACGCCCAATCCAATACCTACAGCACAAGCTACAATCATAGAGTTTTCTTGAGAATCCGAAATAATCGTGCTCAGCATTTTGATGCCTTGTGCAATAACCATGCCGAACATCGCAATCATCGCTCCTCCTAAAACGGATGGCGGGATAATCGTTGTTACAGCAGCAATTTTGGGGACGAACCCTAATGTGATTAGCATGATGCCCGCAATCAGGATAATTTTACGTGATTTGATGCCAGACATTTGAATCAACCCGACATTTTGTGAAAACGCCGTGTAAGGGAAAGAGTTGAAAATTCCTCCTAGTACAATAGCTAAGCCTTCTGCACGGTACCCTTTGGCTAAGTCTTTTTCTGCGATTTTCTTTTTTGTGATATCTCCAAGAGCGAAGTATACACCCGTTGATTCAACCAAAGAAACCATCGCTACTAAGATCATGGTAAGGATAGCAGGCCACTCGAATGTCGGAGCTCCAAAGTAAAAGGGTTCGACCATGTGAAAGTAAGAAGCATCTGCAATAGGAGAAAAATCTACCTTTCCGAGAAAAAAAGCAGCTATCGTACCAGCAACCAAACCCAGAAGGATGGAAATCGCTCTGAGAAAACCGCTGGTAAAACGGTACATGAACACGATGAACAAAAGCGTGCCGAAAGACAGGCCAATATTGGCAAGAGAACCGAAATCACTGGCTCCTTGGCCGCCTCCCATATTATTGATAGCTACTGGAATTAACGTGATGCCGATGATGGTAACCACTGTTCCTGTAACCACAGGCGGGAAAAACCGAACAAGACTGCCAAAAAATCCACTAATTAAAACGACAAACAATCCGGAAACTAGAATAGCTCCATAAATAGCGGAAATGCCATATTGCCCGCCGATTGCTATCATGGGGCCAACTGCAGTAAATGTACACCCAAGTACAACCGGGAGTCCGATTCCAAAGAAACGGTTACTGACGATTTGAAGAATGGTCGCTACCCCGCAAAGCAGAATATCAATTGCGACAAGATAGGTCAATTGCTCAGGTGTAAGGCCAAGTGCTTCCCCAACAATCAGTGGCACCAATACCGCTCCTGCATACATCGCCAATACATGTTGAAAGCCTAAAGCCGTTTCGCCGAATGCTTTTTTCATCGAACTTTCGCCTCCTCATAAAATGCCACTTTGCCATTCTCTAAAGACGAAATGTGCGCCAATGTTTCCACACGGATTCCGCGTTCACGGAGCAAGTTTCCTCCTGGCTGGAATCCTTTTTCGATGACGATGCCGATACCGGCCAACTTGGCACCCGATTGTTCAACAATATCCAACAACCCCAATGCCGCTTGGCCGTTGGCAAGAAAATCATCCATGACCAGCACGACATCCTCTTTTTGAATAAAATCTTTTGATACAGAAATATCATTGGTTTCATTTTTTGTAAACGAGTGGACGCTTGCTGTATATAAATGATCTACCAAGGTCAATGATTTTCGTTTTCTTGCAAATACTGCCGGTACCCCCAAAACCAATCCGGTCATCATCGCCGGTGCAATCCCTGAAGATTCAAGCGTTAAAATTTTTGTGATGCCTTCTTCCTTAAAGCGCAAGGCAAATTCTTCTCCAATCGCCTGCATTAATGGCGGATCAATCTGGTGGTTTAAAAACGAATCTACTTTCAGTACTGCTTCCGATAAGACTTTGCCGTCCGATACAATTTTATCCTGCAATTTCTTCATGCTGCCAGCTCCTCTTCTGTCACGGCTGAGGACATGAAAAAAAGCCCTCAGAACGTGCATCCATTCATACCATGAGTGGAGCAATGTCCTTCGAGCTTGAATTCGAAAGGAAACAAAAAGAATAAACACCTAAAAAAGATGCCATCCAGCTGTCTCGTTGCTTCTCATAGTCAGTTCGTTTACGGCAAACCGGTAGAAACTTGCGGGCCATATCCCCGCGATTATATGAGTGAATCGTATTTGAATGGTCTTATTATAGCATGCTGTTTTCGCTTTTCAAGAGAGCTGAAAGTTAAAAAAATATTCCGTTTATTCAGATATAAATTTCACTTTTTCTGTCTCAGCCCTTCGTAAATGTCTGGTCAGTTCCTGACGAATGGCTGCAGGAATTTTTTCGGATTTCTTGTTAGCTAAATTGTAATTTACGTAAACTGCATTGTTCCGTGCGCAAAGATTCCCGTCTTGATATAGCTCTTCGTATAATTCTAAACTGCTTCCGCCAATCTTTTCCACCCAAACTTTAACTTCAACATCCCTGCCAAAGTAAATTTGTCCTGTGAATTCCAATGTTGTCTTGACTATGACCATTTTCCAGTTCGCAAAATCATGATCAGGTGTAAACAGTTCAAA
>JASLAI010000213.1 GCA_030147225.1 Planococcus sp. (in: firmicutes)
CCATAAATTATATGCTAAAAAAATTGTCAATGCAGCTGGGCCATGGGTGGATACTTTGCGTGACAAGGATCATTCTAAATTTGGCAAGACGCTTCAGCTGACTAAGGGCATTCACTTAGTCTTTGACGGCCTCCGCTTCCCATTAAAACAGGCGATCTATTTCGATATGCCGGATGGCCGGATGGCATTTGCCATTCCGCGCGAAGGCAAAGTTTATGTAGGTACGACAGATACGGTATACAAGCAGGACATCGCACATCCTACGATGACACTGGAGGACCGCAACTATGTCTTGAAAGCAGTTGACTTCATGTTCCCTGAAGTAGCAATTACAGAGGCGGATATCGAATCCAGCTGGGCAGGCTTGCGTCCGCTGATCCACGAAGAAGGCAAAGATCCTTCCGAGATTTCTCGCAAAGATGAAATTTTTGTATCGGATTCCGGTTTGATTTCGATTGCGGGCGGCAAATTGACTGGCTACCGCAAAATGGGCGAACACATCACCAATCTGGTAGCAGAGCAATTGAAAAAAGAAGAAGGCGCCAACTACCCGAAAAGCTCGACGAAGCGTTTGCCGATTTCCGGCGGCGAAGTAGGCGGGTCGAAAGGCTTTGAAACGTTCATGGCCGACCGCATCCATCAAGCTAGAGGCATGGGGCTGACACCTGAAACCATGCGGATGCTCGTTAACCGCTACGGGGCAAATGTAGACAAAGTTCTTCACTTCTATACAACCGGTTTAGAAGAAGCGGCGCGTGCTGGGCTTAATCAATTGGTCTATGCGATGCTGCGCTATTCGATGGAGCATGAAGCGACCTATAAACCGATTGATTTCTTTATTCGCCGCACCGGTGCCTTGTACTTTGATATTCACTGGGTACATGCGCATAAAGAAGCAGTCATCGCTTATATGGGCAGCGTGCTTGGTTGGACTAGCGAACAGGCAGCAGATTACCGTTCTGAGTTAGATGGGCTGCTGTATGAAGCAAAACATCCGGTTGAAGTTTCTTCTCAAAGCTTAAGCTAAATTGAAAATTATCCCATTTGCACTCATTTATTTGATTGCAGATGGGATTTTTTTATACGCTCTTCTTCAGATTGTGCAGCGCTGATTCGTGTTATAGTAAACAATAAAATGCAATTATTCTGACAGAGACAGGGGCTCAATTATGACTAGCAATGAACTATTGGAAACCTACGAAGAATCCGCGCAGCAATTGGCAGGGCATGGACCAAGAAATGTAGCTGTTTTAAAAGATGCATTCGAATCAATTGGTGGAGGAGTGAAGAGTGATAAATATGGCAGAGGGGCTGTCATTGAGGATTTTCAGGAGCAGATGGCAGAGTTTTTAGGGAAGGAATCGGCGGTCTTTTTCCCAAGCGGAACCATGGCCCAGCAAATCGCTTTGCGGATTTGGTGCGACCAAAAAGGCATTAAAAAAGTAGCGTATCATCCATTGAGCCATCTTGAAATCCATGAAGAAGACGGGTTGAAAGAATTGCATGGCATCCAAACGATCCTTTTAGCTGATAAAGAACGAGTCATTGAATTAGAAGATGTGACATCCATGGCTGACGATATAGCGTGTTTGTTATTGGAATTGCCGCAGCGGGAGATCGGAGGTCAATTGCCGAGTTTTGAAACACTGCATGAAATTTCAGTTTATTGCCGCCAAAAAGACATAAAGCTTCATTTGGATGGTGCCCGTATTTTAGAATGTCTGCCTTATTACGGCAAATCCATTAAAGAAGTATGTGCTTTATTTGATTCGGTATATTTGTCCATGTATAAAGGAATTGGTGGAATCGCAGGCGCTATTTTGGCAGGTGATGAGGATTTCATTGCACAATCAAAGATTTGGAAAAAACGGCACGGAGGAGACTTAATCTCTTTGTACCCGTATATTCTGAGCGCAGATACTTACTTTGCACAACGCAGAGGCCGAATGGCGGAATATTACCAGCATGCAGTTGAACTAGCGGCTTTCTTTAATTCTTGTGAAGGAATTTCAACTGTACCGCGGATCCCTGTTACGAATATGTTCCATGTCCATTTTCAAAAAGCGCCGGACCAGATTACGCCTATATTGATTCAAGCCCAACAAATTATGGACATCGGGATTACAGGGTATTTAAAAGCTGAAAAAGCGGGTTGTATGTTTGAAGTCAGCATTGGAGATCAATATAAACTAATACCTAAAGGAAAAGTGGCAGTGACATTTGAATGGTTAGCTGAAAAAATGAAAACTTTAGAATAAGCGAAAGCTGCCGGAAAATGTCTGTTATGGATGTTCCAGCAGCTTTTTTAAATGATTGTAAGAAAAATATGATGTAAAAAGTGGAAGTCGTTTTCTTAAAAGAGTATAATTAAAGAATATTCAGAAATTTTAAGGCTGGTGAACTTATGAAGCTGGGGCAACAGAAGAGTTATTGGCAGATTGCAGCATTGAGCGGAGCTTTAGGTGCCCTCATTTATATGGCTCACGTCATCATGGGCGGCATATTATGGGATGGGTACAGCCATGTGCGGCAAACTATCAGCGAACTGACAGGCAACGGGGCACCGGATGCTGAAATGCTGAGGATCTTCACAGCAGCTTACGGGATTTTGGCTGTCATTTTTTCAGCGGCTGTCTATATGCTTTTCCGTAAATACAAAGTCGAGGGCATTGCCCGGTTTGGAGCGGTGCTGCTTTTGATTATGCATATAGCTTCTCTAATCGGCTATAGTCTTTTTCCGTTGGAGCAGGGAGGAGAAGTGCTGACTTTCGGGAATTTTATGCATTTGGCGATAACAGCCATCGTGGTGATTGCGACAGTCGGTGCATTGTTTGCCATTGGCTATGGCTTGTGGCTGACCAAAAATTTTCGCAGCATCGGTCTGTTTACACTTGTTTGTGCCATTATGATCGTCTTGGCAGGAGTGGCGACTCCAATTGTCCTGAATAATGAGTT
>JASLAI010000260.1 GCA_030147225.1 Planococcus sp. (in: firmicutes)
AAATCCCAATCACTTCGCTACTATCGGGTAATGTCAGTGTTGAAGTGTTTGGCGGGATTGAAAAAAAGTTGCTGGAACTGTTTCAACAAGACAGCTTCATGGAAGCGTGCAGACAAGTGCAAGGCGAAACAGCTTGCCTGATTGCTGTAAGAAAAGGCAAATACCTCTACTGGCTATCTATCGGCGATTGCTTATTGTACGTCTTTCATCCGGAACTTGCCGCTTTTGGGCAATATCAAATCAATCAGCGGCAATTTTACGAATGGATTGGACAAGTAAATACCTTTGAACAAGCCGTTCCGTGCTTCAGCAGCGGCGTTCGGGAATTGAGGCAAGGAGAGAACCAGATCCTGCTGACCACAGATGGGCTGGTAGAATGTCCAGGAGCAGTGTTTGCGGAACCTCAGAGCATCTGGCAGCAATGCAAGGAAGCCACACCTGCTGATGGAGTAGCTGCTTTACTTTCCGCCATCCAAAAAAACCACGTTCGCGACAGCACGACAGTGGTTTCGTGGAAAATAAACAGGTCGGAAAGGGCAAGTTATGCCAGCAATCAGTAACTTTCGCTTTTTACTAAATGAGCCGTGCAATTATACAATGGGCAATCCCATTGGCTTTCAAGGTTTTTCAAAATCGTAATGGATGTGTTATCCAAAGAAGTTTTCTGGAATTGCTCAGGAAATAGCTTTTGGAGCGTCAGACCGATCAAAGCGCCATGGCTGACTAACAGAACGCGCTGATCTTTGAAATTTTCCAGAACGTCTTCAATACAGGACAGTCCTCTTGCGGCTGCCTCGTCCAAATCTTCCATCGCCAAATCAAGTTCGCGCCAGTCCGTTCCCCATTTCGCAAGGCGCTCTTCTTCTGTGGTGCCTTCAATTTTGCCGCCGCTTCTTTCGCGGAGCCGTATATCAAAATGGCTGATGGGCAAATGCAGCTTACTGCCAATAATTTCAGCTGTTTCTTTAGCGCGGGACAAATCACTGGAGATAATGAGATCCCATTCTTCTTCCGATACCAGCCGGTTCGCTAGCGACTCAGCCTGCAACCTGCCTGTTTCGTTCAACGGGACATCTGAAGACCCTTGAGCGATGCCCTGAATGTTCCAATCCGTTATGCCGTGGCGTACAAAGCCGATTGTTGTCAATTGAGCCAACTCCTTTTAGTTACTGATTAAAATGATAACGGAAATACGGACTAGAAGAAAGGGAGGACAATCCATGATGAATCCACAAACCAAACAAACCAATTCGTTTTCGTGGACTCAGCTCGAGTCTGCTCGTTAATGGAAAACTGACGATTCTTTTGTATACAAGTTTAAAGGCTGCCTAATCGGCAGCCTTTTTCATTGGATTATGCGGTTCTTCTCTTTTTTTCATTTTTATCAATTACTGTGCTTCCAACAAGGTCGCCAGTTACATTCAATGCTGTACAGCCCATACCGACTAATGCATCGATGGCAATCAACAATGCGACAGCTTCCATCGGCAAGCCCAGTTGAACAAATACAGTGGCGATCATGACAATACCGGCACCTGGGACGCCAGCGGTTCCAACCGACGCCAAAGTTCCGATCAAGACGACCATTAGCATTTCGGATAAGCTTAAGGGATCGCCCACCAGGTTTGCTGCGAATACAGCGGAGACAGCAATACGGATAGCAGCTCCGTCCATATTAATGGTCGCACCCAGCGGCAGGCTGAAACCGTAAAGGCTTTTGGACAAGCCTAAGTTTTTAGCGGCATTCAAGGTCAATGGCAAAGTCCCTGAACTGCTTTGGGTGACAAATGCAGTCAGCATAGGTGTGCGCGCCTGCTTGAAAAACTGTCCCGGTGTAACTTTGAATAACAGCAGCACCAAAGTATAAAGCAGAATCTGCGCAAACAAGGCGATGTATAAGACAAGCACCATTTCACCAAGAGACAGCAGTGTATTGAATCCCTGGCTGCCGACAGTCTCTGCCATGATGGCAAAAATACCGATTGGCACATATTGAAGTACAGCCTTCAGCACCAGCATGGTCATTTCATTTAAGGCATTTACGGTTTTGTATAAATGCTCACCCAAGCTTGCGAATTCGCTGGACTGACGCATATAAGACAGCGCAATGCCAAAGGCAAAAGCGGTGAAAATGATGCCCAGCAGGTTAAGTTCGGTAAAAGCCGTGAAAATATTGGACGGGACAATATTCAACAGCACACTAGTAATTCCAGGATTTTCAGGGACGTCGAAAGTTTCATTGCCCTGCAGCTGCATGCCAGTGCCGGGCTGGAATAAACTTGCTACGGTCAAACCGACAACAATAGCAAACGCGGAACTAAGGGTGTAGTAAATGAATACTTTCCCTCCCATGCGGCCGAGATCACCAGTAGAGGATTGGTTGATTCCGACCATCATAGTAAATAAGATTAAGGGGATGATCAGAAAGGTCAACAGATTCAGCAGTAAATCACCAAGTGGAGCTAAAACCGCGGCCTGCTCCCCGAAAACCAGACCAACGGCGATGCCAAGAATGAGTGCAATGGTGATTTTAAAGATTAATGAAGCATTAAGATAATGTTTCCATAGGGATTTCATCAGAGGTCTCCTTCTCTGTAAATTTTAATCCATATAAATTCTATCGGAATTAACTAAATTAACTTATAACATACCAAGCCATGTTGTCAAAATGTCTGCCTATTTCAATTGAAACTAGTAAGACGTTAAACCTCATTTGGTACATTGGCTGATGCGCTTTGATCAAAATACTAAACAAAAAAATAACCCGCGAAACAGCAATGAAACTGCTGTTTTGCGGGTTATTAAAGTTGTTTCTTTAAATGAACTGAAAATGGCCTTTGCCGCTGGCTTTGACCTGATACATCGCCTTATCCGCTTTTTTCATTAAATCCATGGGAGTTGCAGCATCCAGAGGGTAGACGGCAATGCCGATGCTTGGAAGGCTGATTATTTCAGTGCCACCAATTTGATGAGGGTGCTTTAAGGAACCCAGAATTTTCTCGGCTGCCAGATGAATTGCGTCCAAATCACCCATATCGCGTACAATCAATGTAAATTCATCACCGCCAAGCCTTGATGCGATGTCATTTTCACCGACGCAGTTTTTAAGCCTATTGGCCACAGAAACCAGTAGTTCATCTCCGATGTCGTGTCCCAAGGTGTCATTAATCTGCTTGAAATGATCCAGATCAATAAACATGACGGCGAATATCTCGTTTAGGACTTCGGCTTCGGTTACAGCTTTTTTTAACGACTCCCCGAAATATAATCGGTTGGCTAAACCGGTTAAAGGATCGTGATATGCCAGGAATTGAATTTTTTCTTCATTCTTTTTATTCTCT
>JASLAI010000400.1 GCA_030147225.1 Planococcus sp. (in: firmicutes)
ATGATGTAGCGGTACCGACGATCACCGCTTTTGCCGACTTGGCTGTTTCCAACTGCTGCGCGCTCAAAGGAGCTCCTGTTTCTATCCACACCGTTTTGTCGTGACGTGCTTTTAATCCTGCGTACAGCTCATCTGAATAGACGTTGCCGACAACCACCAGCAAATCTTCAGCGGCTGGCGCCAATGGCAGCGCTCCTTCATTTTTTACAAGTGTGATGGATTTTTCAGCTGCCTCTTTTTCTACTTGTTTATGAGCTTCAGAGCCGACCACCTGTAAGGCATTTGCTGTTTTTTCCTCCAACGAAACCGGCGTTTCCTCTTTCATAATGCCGCGCTTCATTTTCAGACTGAGAATGCGCGTTGCCGATGCATTGATGCGCTCTTCTGTTATATCACCAGAACGAACTGCTTCGTAAAGGCCATTTGCCACACTTTCGAGCCCAACCGGCATAAGTACGATATCAGTTCCTGCATTTACTGCACGAATAACTGCATCTACCGGTCCGAAATGATCAGCGATTGCCTGCATGTTCAGTGCATCCGTGAAAATAACCCCTTCATAACCCATTTCCTCTCTCATCAACTCTGTCAGCACTTTATAGGAAAGCGTTGCTGGCAGATTGATTTCAGTGCCATCTTTCTGTGAAATGACTTTTGTACCGTCAATTTTCGGGAAAGTGACGTGTGCAGTCATGATGGCATCAATGTCCGCCTCCATCGCTTTTTGAAACGGATACAATTCAACAGCTTTCAAGCGCTCTAAATCATAAGGAACTTCCGGTAGGCCGAGATGCGAATCAATGGCTGTATCCCCGTGCCCTGGGAAATGTTTTGCTGTTGCAGCGGTCCCTGTTTCCTGAAGTCCTTTTGTATAAGCGACTCCCAATTCAGCGACAAGTTCCGGCTTCTCACCGAACGACCGCACACCGATCACCGGGTTATCGGGATTGTTGTTAATGTCGAACGATGGCGCAAAGTTCATATTGATGCCCAGTGCCGATAATTCTTCTCCAATGGCTTTTCCGACGTTTTGGGTAAGTTCAGCTGAACGTGTTGCGCCAAGCGCCATATTGCCCGGCATATCTGTTCCTGATTGTAAACGCGTGACGATGCCGCCTTCCTGGTCGATCGTCATCAGCAGGCTGTGCTTTTCGGCTGCCGCCTGGTAATCTGCAACCAGTTTGGTTGTCTGTTCAGTTGTTACCACATTTTCACGAAACAGGATCACTCCGCCAAGATGATATTCTTTGACCAATTGTTCGATTTCAGGCAGCATTTCCGTTACATTCTGACCCTTCCAGTTGCGGAAATCCGGCATCAGCATCTGTCCGACCTTCTCTTCCATGGTCATCTGTTCGACTGCATTGCTGACCAAATCGTACCGTTTGCCGCTTTCCTTGATCACCTTCGCGCTGAGCGGTGGTTTCCCTTTGCCATCTTTCGCTTTGGCATCCGGTTTTGCTTGGATGGCAATTCTGTCGGTAAATGCACCATCTGAAACAGTGATGAACGTTTTGCCTGGTTTCCCTGACACTTCAACGTTTCCCTGTGAGTCTACAGATGCCACCGTTTTATTGGCAGACTCCCATGTCAGATTTTCCGAAACCAGCATGTACTGCCCGTCCTCATAGATATGCACTGCTTGGAGCTGAAGGCCTTCCCCCGCTCCCTCTACTGCGACTTCAGGTACATTCTGCAGAATCACCAAACCTGTAACCGGACTAGCTGCAACAGCCTGTCCGCTGCCTGTAAATAATGATGAAATGACTAGTGCCGCGAGTAACGCCGGCACCAAAAGAATTTTCTTCAGCTTGTGCATTTCCCATCCCCCTTTAATCAATAATTGCGTAATGCCCAGCCATTCTGTTCATTTAACGGCTCTACTCTTTTACCGTCTGCTTTAATGTTTTTAATATACAGTCCGCGACCGTTTACTGAACCATCAGTGACGTAGCGGAAACGAACAAATTGTGTTTCTTTCGGTAATTCAATTTCATGCCTTGTCCATCCTTCGCTGTCTCCTGTTAGTTGGAGCACTGAATCACTCCAGCTTGTTCCATCCATGGACGTTTCCACATAGCCAAAATCCGAATCCTGTTCGAGGCGATTCCACCCATCGAAGGTCAAACTCGAAGCTCCATCTGCCGCAATAATCATCTGACGATTAAGGCTATCTCCATACCCCGAGAACCACGCCTGATCTTTCTTTTTCAGTGGAGCTGAAATTGAATCGGCTACTGCCCGAGCGAAATCACGCCTGATAAAATTTGTCGATACTGTCGTTCGTGATGGATGCACACGATTGGTAAGCAGAATGGCAGTAGTGTGATTGTCACGGTTGATGACGATGCTCGTTCCTGTGTAGCCGGTGTGCCCGAAAGTCGAGGAATCCGATAAAGCATCCATATACCAACCTTGGTTCAACTCCCAACCAAGGCCGTGATCATTTCCGGGAAATTCAGGAATCTGATTGGTTTCCAGCAGACGAACCGTTTCTTTTTCCAAAATCCGCTGACCACCGTATTTCCCATCATTCAAGAACATATGGGCAAGCTTCCCTAAATCCAAAGCAGTTGAAAATACACCGGCATGCCCAGCTACTCCATCGAGTGACCAGGCATTCTCATCATGTACTTCCCCCCATACCATTCCTCTGCCAATTGCCGGCTGGAATTCCGTTGCCGCAATTCGTTGCTTCAGCGATGCTGGCGGATTATACATGGTGTCTTCCATCCCAAGCGGACCAGTAAGTCTTTTTTCGATGAATTCATCGAGGCGCATGCCTGAGAACTTCTCAATCAATGAACCCAATGTGATTAAATTGAGGTCACTGTATGTATAATTCTCTCCTGGAAGATTGGCTAGCGGGTATTGTAGCGCGTATTCAATCCGTTCTTCACGCCCGCCTTCCTGCTGATAAAGCGGCACCCATGAGGTGAATCCTGATGTATGCGTCATCAGCTGTCGTATGGTCACTTCTTCTTTCCCATTAGCTGCAAACTCAGGCAAATGGAGGGCAACCGGATCATCCAGATTGAAAAGTCCCTCTTCAAACAGAATCATTGCTGCTGTAGTCGTAAAGATTTTACTGATTGATGCGACATCAAAAATTGTATCCGCTTTCATCTCCACGGGATTCGTCATCTTCGTCTGTTGATCATCCGTGTAAAGGGCTGCATAGCCATAAGCTTCGTGT
>JASLAI010000296.1 GCA_030147225.1 Planococcus sp. (in: firmicutes)
AAAATTGCAGTATTCGTAGAGATAATCCTGCAGCGTACTGATTTTCGTATCGTAAGTTGCTTTGTGGTTGGTATCTTCAAAAAAGCCTTTTAAGCGCAATTGCCCATAGCCCCAATCACCCAAGATATAATCATATTTGGATAGAATTTCGCTATAGCGTGCTGTCAATGCCTCTTCTTGGAAACCTTCCCGGTAATCGATTAATATATCATAATTCCACTGATCCAATGTGATCAATTTTCTCACCATCCATTAGCTGTTTATAGCAGCTGCTTGCTCTTCTCCGAGGCGCTGACGCTCTTTAGCAGCTGCATTGACTTGCTCGTCCGCATGGTAGCTGCTTCGAACCAGAGGGCCTGATTGGCAATGCGAAAACCCTTTAGTCATCGCAATTTCCCAGAATTCTTTAAATTCCTTTGGCGAGTAATATTTTTGTACGTTCAAGTGTTTTTTCGAAGGCTGCAGGTATTGACCGATTGTCATAATATCAACGCCATTTGCGCGAAGGTCATCCATGACTTCAATAATCTCTTCTTTGGTTTCGCCCAAACCGATCATCAAAGAAGATTTTGTTGGAATTTCCGGATGGAGCTCTTTTGAACGCTTTAATAGTTCCAGTGAACGGTCATATTTAGCCCTTGCTCTGACTCTTGGAGTCAAGCGGCGTACTGTCTCGATATTATGGTTCAAAATATCTGGTTTCGCATCCATTAGCCGTTCCAGATTCTCTTGGATTCCACCCATATCAGAAGGAAGAACTTCAATAGTTGTAAACGGATTGGCGCGCTTGATTGCACGAATGGTTTCAGCAAAAACAGCTGACCCGCCATCTTTCAAATCGTCTCTTGCTACTGCTGTGATGACTGCATGCTTCAGATTCATCATTTTCACGGAAGCTGCGACACGTTCAGGCTCTTGCAGATCCAATTCGTTAGGCAAGCCCGTTTTTACAGCACAAAACCGGCATGCTCTTGTACAAATAGCGCCAAGAATCATAAAAGTGGCAGTTCTTCTTGTTCCCCAGCACTCGTGGATGTTCGGGCATTTTGCTTCTTCACATACCGTGTTGAGGTTGTTTTCCCGCATCATTTTTTTTAAATCCGTATAGTTTTCATTGGTATTAAGCTTAATCTTTAACCAATCGGGCTTTCTCAGATGTTCTTGTTTTGTTGACACACACATCGTCCCCTATCTACCTGATTTATGAATGGAATCCTTTTCTGTTCCAAATGTATCATATTAATCTGCTCCTCACAAGCTCGCATATCGGTCTGAAAGCGCAGAAAAGCCTGGAAACTTGGCAGTTTCCAGGCTTGTAATTTATACGTTATCTGCAGCGTCTCTCGCTTTATTCTTTTTGCTGCTGGTGATTGCATGCATTATACTGGCAGCCAAGCCACCCCAAATGATGACCATTCCGATAATCATCACGACAATTGAACCTGTAGTCATATGAAGCTCCCCCTTTTAATTGCGTTCGTCGTATTCCCCTTGCTCTTTATGCCATTTTCCAAGTGAGATCAGAATTCCGAAGATCAGCGCAGCAGCAGCTACCGCTACACCTCCTGATAAAGTAAACATATCAGAATACCCTTCATAGTTTCCGGTTTCAGTTTCAAATTGTTTCAAGATGTTAAGTTTCAGCAGTCCAAACATCATGTAACCTAAAACGATTGGTGTGATAATTCCAAGACTGAACTTCCACCAAGCACCCAAACGAATGTCTGAAATTTCGTTGGCGTGGCCTTTAAGAAGATCTGCTTTGCGGAATACCCAAACGACCAGAACAACTTCCACTAAGCCGATTGCCGCAACTCCGAACTGGTTGATGTAGTAATCTGCAAGATCCAGGAAGAACAAACCGCCCTGTGTAGCAAACAGGATCGAAATCAAAGCTGCAAGTCCGCCTCCGAAAAGCACTGACTTTTTACGTGAAATACCGAACTTCTCAGAGAATCCAGCCACATAAGTTTCCGTGATTGAAATCAAGGATGTTAATCCGGCAAGCGTTAAAGATAAGAAGAACAAGAATCCGAACAAACCGTTAAAGCCCGGAAACTCATTGATGATCTGAGGGAAGACTACAAATGCCAGTCCTACTCCAGCAGTTGCCACTTCTCCAACAGGAACTCCCTGCTGAGAGGCCATAAATCCAAGTGCCGCAAAAATACCGATCCCGGCAAGCAACTCAAAACTTGAGTTTGCAAATCCTGTGATAAATGCGTTGTTTGTGATATCTGATTTTTTAGGAAGATAACTTGAATAAGTGATCATGATGGCAAATGCTACGGATAAACTGAAGAAAATGTGTCCGTAAGCTGCAACCCAAACCGATGGATCGAGTATGGCATCAAAATCCGGCTGGAAGAAAGCTTCCAATCCTACTAAAGCCCCGTCTAATGTAACAGCCCGGACTACAACCGCGAAGAAAATGATCAGTAAAGTCGGGATGAAAATACGATTGGCCATTTCAATGCCTTTTTTAACTCCAGCGAGTAGAATCCCCAATGTAATGATCCATACAAGAGCTAAAGGAATAAATACGCCCCATACAATTCCACCAGTTTGCCCTGGTTGAACTGTTAGTTGCAAAAATGTATTGAATAGGAAGTCTTGTGTATCTGTACCCCATGCCTGATTGAAAGAAAATATAGTATAGCGCATTGCCCAGGCGATAATAACGGCATAGTAAACAGATATGACAAAGGACACAAATACTGCCCACCATCCAAGCCATTCTAATTTTTTGCCACCCATTCTAAAGAATGATAAAGGTGCTGATCCGCGGTATTTGTGCCCAATAGTGAATTCCAAAATAAGAATTGGGATTCCGGCAGTCAACAAAGCAAATAAATATGGTATAAAGAATGCCCCTCCACCGTTTTCATATGCAACATATGGGAATCTCCAAATGTTGCCTAATCCTACTGCAGAACCGACGGCAGCCATGATAAAACCGGCACGTGTACCCCATTGCGAACGTTCCATCTCTCTTCCCCCTTTTCTTCCCATTTTATTGACATAAAAATAGGAATTTTGATTGTTTTCAGATTATTAGTCGATCTAAAAATAGTATACCGAGAGGCCTGTTTAAAGTAAAGATGAATTCACAATATATTTCAAAAAAACTATTGCCGCAAAAGTAAAAAGGCAGAGAATATGCTTCTCTGCCTTTGTTTTTAAGATGCTTTTTGTTGTTTTTCAATAATAGTTGTTCTTTGCGACCAGACAATAAAGAGAACTGCCAGCACAATCAGCACCGCTCCTAATGACATCAGCAATGAACCAGTGAAACCCATGACAATATACCCTATCGAAGCAACACCCGCAGCCGTTAATGCATACGGAATCTGAGTCAAGACGTGGTCCATATGGTTACTTCCAGCTCCAGTTGATGACAGGATTGTCGTATCGGAGATTGGTGAACAATGATCTCCAAATACCGCACCCGCTAGAACAGCAGATAATGCAGGCAACAGCAATGATGGATCGGCTTCGATCATAATGGTCCCAGCAATCGGCAAAAGAATACCGAACGATCCCCATGAAGTTCCCGTAGAGAAAGCCATAACACCCGCTAAAACAAATAGCAGAACCGGCAGAATGGCGGTAGGAACATTTCCTGCAGAAACCACACCTGCAAGGTAAGCTCCCGTTTCAAGCGATCCAATCAAAGAAGTCAGTGACCAGGCAAAAATTAAAATCAGCACTGCGCCTATCATCGACTTAATACCAGCCCAGATCCCTTTGCCAATCCAGCCAGCATTGGCTGTTTTGTTATTCTTCATTTGAAGAATATAGAGAATGATCGACGTCAGTGCGCCCAATATTCCGCCTACCAATAATGACGCGGGCACATCGGTGTTTTCAAAAATCAACCAAATGTCGAATACTTGACCGGCGTTCTGGTAGCCGGTCCAAATCATTGCCCCTACTGTACCGACAATTAACAGCAATATAGGAAGCAACAAGTCTCTGACATGGCCATGGGAATGGGTCGGAAACTCTTCTTTCATTTCACCCGGAATTGGTTTTTCAGGATTGAAAAGCTGACCCTTCGAAATTGCCAGCACTTCATGTTTTTTCATTTCTCCAAAATCAACGTCACGGATTGCCACAAAAAAGACGATGGCCAATGAAGCGACTACGTAGAAATTCATCGGCGCCATCCATAAGAAGGCTTCCAATGCGGAGTATTCCACAAAGGTCTGGCCTGCTAAGATGGTTGCGATGATCCCGATAATGGCAGCACCCCAACTTGAGACTGGAGAGACTACACAGACAGGTGCGGCAGTTGAGTCAATAAAGTAAGCCAGTTTAGCCCGTGAAATTTTGTAGCGGTCTGTGATTGGCCTTGCTACTTGTCCGACGGCCAATGCATTGAAATAATCATCAATAAAGATGACAACTCCGAGAGCCACTGTCAGCAGCTTTGCTCCTCTGCGTGACTTGACGCGAGTTGAAGCCCACTCAGCGAAAGCATGGCTGCCGCCTGATAGGCTAACAAATGCTGTAATGATGCCCAGCAATAATAGAAAAAGAAGAATAAAGACATTGTAAGCATTAAAGCCTCCATCCCAAAAAATAATGGTGAAGGATGAAACAAGTTCCTGCAAGGCTTGAACTGGTGCAAACCACGTCAGGATGACAGCTGCTGCGATAATACCTGTACCGAGCGACAGCAATACCCGGCGCGTCAACAGCACCATGACAATTGCAATAATCGGCGGCAAAATCGAATAAATCGTATTCTCCATGAAAACTCCTCCTAGTTTTTGATGGGTGAAAAATGAGACAAAAAAGGCTGACCTCTCCAATTGGATAAAGTCAGCCTTCTACAATTCGTCTGTGCAATAAAACATCAAACAACCCTGTAGCTCTCCATCTAAGCTTCTGCTTAAATGACAGTGACATTCTTATTCAGAATGACCCCAATCAATTTCCTTTGACCCAGAAAATCAATTTCGGCAAAACTTCCTTTCAGATGTGTTCCTCGCGGTCAAACTCACACATCTTACTGATCAGTCCTGCAGCCTCTACCCACCAATATAGATTTCTCTGTTAGCATATCTCATAAACAAAACAAAATCAAATGCCTCTTTACTCTGAAAATTCCTTCTACTTTAAAGCTCTGCTGTGAAAATACTGGCTAAACACATCACGCAAAAACTCTGGCATAAAATAAGTTTTGGCGGCTCTTTTCAAACTTGGGAAAAAGTAGCCAAAAGTCAGCATGTCCAGGGTAACTAACCGATAGATTTGATCATGCACAGCCAACTTTCCGTTGATATAAAAGCGATGATCGACAAGCTCCATATTTAAGTGAAGCATTTTGCCGAAGACTACACCTCTAAATCCCATTCCCTTCAGTTCGAGCTGCGGCCATTCCGAGTTTAAAGACTGGAGGTAGATCTCCTTCAATTCAGCACCACTCAACTCGACAAGGCAAGGATTGATAGGATGAGGAAGCATTTTATGAAAATCATAGCGTGTCATAGCCCCTTCAGGCATATCTTCCAAAAATATCCCGGCGTTAAACAAGGCGCAATCTGCTTCAGCAAAATCAATCAGCGCTTGGCCAAATAAAATTCCGAGTTCTGAATCCTTGAACCATTCCGCCTTGAGTTTTTTCGTACTGTGGAATATCAGCTCATCTAACTGTTTTTTTCCTTGTTCGACTAAAAATTCATCAAAGCCTTCTTCCACTTCATGCAAACTGGAAGTCTCGATCAGCCTCGCTTTGGTTTTTTCAAACACTTCTTCTACAGTAATGTGTCCGATATAATACCCGAACTTTCCTGCAGCACCTAACAGCGTATCGCCCTGCCACTTTCCTTCATGGAAAATATGATGGGTATGGGCGCCGAGCAGGATATCGATGTCAGGGCATAACTCGGCTAACAGCTCATCTTCTCTGATTCCGAGATGCGAAAGACAGATAATTAGATCCGTATCTCCTTCAATTTCTTTCACGACCTGGACAATCGATGCTTTCGCATCTGTAATTTCCCATCCTAATTTACGGTAAAATGGGGTAAATTCTGCAGTCGCTCCAACAAGACCGATACGGGTTCCTTTAGCGGTGTGGATAATATGATAGGGTTTTGCCCATTCTGGACGATGGCCCTCTAAATCGAATAAATTCGACACCACCACTTCGAAATCTGCCTGTACATACAAATCATTAAGTTCTTCTTTTGAAAGCGTAATGCCTTCATTATTTCCGATTGTTACCGCATCGTATTCTGCCTCATTCAGCAGAAGCACGTTGCCTTTGCCGGTTGTTCCTTCCGTATAAGGATGAGAACGGTCAGCATGGTCTCCGATGTCAAAAATCAGGCATACATCCCCTTCTTCTTCGTGCCATCTTTTTCGATCAGCTAAGAATGAC
>JASLAI010000302.1 GCA_030147225.1 Planococcus sp. (in: firmicutes)
CGGTTATCCGGATCGGCGATTTTTATTGGAGACAAGCCTATTGCGCTTTTCTTACTCAACGTAATAGGCCGTAGAAGATGAAGGAAATCGCAATGCCTGTCAAAGCGCCCATGAAGACTTCACTTGGTTTATGGCCAAGCAGGGTTTTTAGTTCCTCAATTTTTTCTTCCTCTTTTTTCTTTGGCCACTTTCTCGTCTCTTCCATGAAAACATAAATGTCCTGGCGCATTTTATTGATGGTCAGAGCTTGCTGGCCGGCTTGAAAGCGGACACCGGTTGCATCATACATCGTAATGACAGCGAACATGGTTGATACGGCAAATATGGTAGAAGAAACACCGTGTTCAAAAGCTACTGCAGTAGTTAAGGAGGTCACTGCAGCCGAGTGAGAGCTTGGCATACCGCCGGTTGAAGAAAAGAGTTTCCAATCAAGCTCACGTGTTACAGCATACTGAATGGGGATTTTGACGAACTGAGCAAAAATGATTGCGAAAAGTGCGATCATGAGGGGGAAATTTGAGAAAATTTCCATGCGGGGCAACAACCTTTCCATTTAAATATGTTCTCATAGTATAGCATATACAGCTATTTTACCGCGCTTGTTTATTCCTTCGTCACACGAACTACTCGGAAGTCGGATTACATGCTACACTTGAAGAGAACGTAAAAAGGAGGAATTTTATGCAAATCAAACTAGAGCAGCATTCACAGGACAATCAAGCCGAAGTCTTGATTGTGGGATTAAGCAGACATCCTGAAAACAGCAAAGGCTGGGACAAATTCACAGAACGATTTGACGGCAAATTAGAGGGCTGGGTTAAGGAAGATTTGTCATTCGATATGAAGTCATTGATTACTTATCCAACGTTAACGGGAGATATTCCACGAGTGATGTTTATCGGACTGAATGATCGCAAAAAAATGACCGAAGAAGATCTTCGTTCCTGCTTTGGCTTGGCTGGCAAAGAGTTGGCGAAGAAGAAAGTGAAACAAGCGGCTGTTTATATGGAATCATTCGAAAATGACAGAATCTCTTCAGAAGATATTGCTTTTTTGGCTGCAGAGGGCATTTCAATGGGTGGCTACAGCTTTGATAATTACAAAACAACCTCAAATGAAACTCAAGTCAAAATGGAGACATTGATTTTATTGACGGATGAGATTTCAGAAGAGTTGGAAGCTGCAGCAACGATAGGAGTTGTTTTTGGTCAATCGGTGAATGAAGCACGTACACTTGTCAATATGCCAGCAAACATCCTTACAGCTACCGCAATGGGCGAATACGCTCAGGAACTTGGAGAAGCTTATGGCTTTGAAACAGATATTCTAGGCAAAGCAGAGCTCGAGGAACTGGGCATGGGCGCACTTCTGGCGGTTAACCAGGGTTCGGTTGAAGAACCGCGTCTCATCGTCTTGAAATATAAGGCGACAGAGGGCTTTGAAGACCCGTTGGCGCTTGTCGGTAAAGGAGTGACCTTTGATACTGGCGGTTATTCAAT
This sequence comes from Planococcus sp. (in: firmicutes), assembly GCA_030147225.1. Lineage (GTDB taxonomy): Bacteria > Bacillota > Bacilli > Bacillales_A > Planococcaceae > Planococcus. The sequence goes on from JASLAI010000302.1 coordinate 1,500, forward strand.
CAAGCCGAAAGACGGCATTGTGGGCATGAAAGGCGATATGGGCGGAGCTGCTGCTGTTCTTGGTGCTATGAGAATTATCGGTGAGCTGCAGCCGGAGAAAAATGTGCTGGCAGTTATTGGCTCGACGGATAATATGATTTCCGGAAACGCATTTAAGCCGGATGATGTGATTACTTCTATGAGCGGGAAAACCATTGAAATTCTGAACACCGATGCCGAAGGACGTTTAGTGCTCGCTGACTGCGTCAGTTATGCCAAGCAATTGGGGGCCACGAAGATTGTAGATGTGGCGACATTGACCGGCGGGGTCATTGTGGCATTAGGAAAAGACAAAACCGGCGCATTGACAAACGATGAAGCATTTTTCGAGACCTTCCTGGAGGCATCTATGGAGAGCGGAGAATTTGTTTGGCGCTTGCCGTTGACAGAAAATGATAAAAAGCGTATTCGGAAAAGTGATGTCGCTGATTTGAATAATTCGCCAGGCCGTGATGGCCATATGATTTTTGGCGGAGGATTTGTCGGGGAGTTTGCTGGTGACACACCTTGGATCCACTTGGACATTGCCGGCACTTCTGATGCGGACGGTCCTCATGACCTCGGACCAAAAGGCGGTACTGGTGCAATGGTCAGAACACTGGCTATGCTCGTTGAAAAAATGGCAGAAGAAAAATAAGAAAAAACAGCCTGCAGGCAATATACCTGCAGGCTGTTTCTATTCTTCAGTAGTTTTATTATCCATCAATTTCTTCTTCTGTTCTTTTAAAGCGGCTGCCATGTCGTCGCGCACCGTTTCTTCGGCCACTTTGATGCCGGACATATAGGCAGCCCGTCCAATCAAATGACCGGCTACGGGTGCTGTGATAAATAGGAAAGCGATGGCGATGACCATCTGGGTATTGAAGATGTCTTCTACCAGCCAAAAATGGATGAAGGTTGCACTTAATACGCAGAGAACCCCCAGTGTCGAGCTCTTAGAGGCGGCGTGTGTACGCGTATAGACATCAGGAAGGCGGATAAGCCCCAATGCTGTAACGAGGCTGAAAATGACGCCTGTGCTCATTAATAGAATGAT
>JASLAI010000381.1 GCA_030147225.1 Planococcus sp. (in: firmicutes)
AAATTATGGGCCGCTCGCTGATTGCGCCGGAGCTGTTCAACTGCAACGCACCGGACACCGGTAATATGGAGGTCTTCGTCAAATACGGAACAGAAGAGCAGAAAAAGCAATGGCTTGAACCATTGCTGCATGGGGAAATCCGCTCGTGTTTCTCAATGACCGAGCCGGCTGTTGCATCCTCTGATGCTACCAATATTCAAAGCAGCATTATCCGGGACGGCGATGAATATGTCATTAACGCAAAAAAATGGTGGACAACAGGAGCGATGGACCCACGCTGTAAGATTGCGATTGTCATGGGGAAAACGGATCCAAATGCCGCCAAACATCAGCAGCAGTCCATGATTCTTGTACCGTTTGATACACCGGGGGTGGAAATCGTTCGTCCGTTAACGGTTTTTGGTTATGATGATGCACCCCAGGGACACGCTGAAGTCCATTACACCAATGTCCGTGTTCCGGCATCCAATATGCTGCTGGGTGAAGGGCGTGGCTTTGAAATTGCACAGGGTCGACTTGGACCCGGACGCATCCATCATTGCATGCGTGCCATTGGAGCTGCCGAGCGGGCACTAGAGTTATTGTGCAAACGTGCTGACAGCAGAGAAGCGTTCGGCTCTACTTTGTCTGAGAAGGACGTTATCAGAGAAATTATTGCTGAAAGCCGGATTGAGATTGAGCAAGCACGCCTGCTTACATTACATGCTGCTCATATAATCGATATGGAAGGAGTAAAAGCGGCACGCAAAGAAATTGCGATGATCAAGATTGCAGTTCCAAGGGTTGCATTGAATGTCATTGACCACGCGATGCAAATTTTCGGCGGTGCCGGATTAACCGAAGATTTTCCTTTGGCGGCGCATTATGCTTATGCGCGAACACTTCGTTTGGTTGATGGTCCAGATCAAGTCCATTTGCGTGATGTCGGTCGTCTTGAACTGCGTGACCAATTAAGAGGAAGTTCGAATGTCCAATAAAAAAGCATAGCAAATAAAAATAAGGATAAATTTTCTTTCAATGTGGAAGAAATGAGTATCTGAGAAAAAAAGCGGTGAGTAAGGGGGAAAGGCAAGTGGATGAAGTGGTTAAGTAATTGATTCGATTAAATTTTGAAAATAAAGAGTCAGGTAAATATCAGACTGACAATTTGAGATATCTAGTGATAGAACATATCTGTTCCAATCTAAGCCTGTTTGGTTGGAGCCTGCATGCTGATTTTCTAAATCAATAAGGGAGAGATAGCAATGAAAGCGATTATTGTGAAAGAAACCGGTTCGCCTGAAGTGATGAAATTACAGGAAGTAAATAAGCCGAAGCCTGCAGAAGATCAAGTCTTGATTAAAGTTGAAGCGATAAGCGTCAATTTTGCAGATATCAAAGCTCGCCAAGGCCAATATCACGGAATGGCAACAGATTCTGCTTTTACGCCAGGCCTGGATTGTGCAGGAATCGTTACAGAGGTTGGTGAACAAGTAAAACGCTTTAAGCCGGGGCAGCGCGTCATGGCTTTTCCAGCGGATGGTTCCTATGCTGAATTTGTTGTAGCGCCTGAGAGCTTAACGTATCCGGTACCCGATGACATCAGCAGTGAAACTGCCGCTGCCTCTTTGACCGTCGGCATCACCGCTTATAATGTCATTCAAAAGATGGCAAGACTCGAAAAAGGAGAGACTATTCTAATCCACGCAGCAGCAGGTGGAATTGGTTCAACAGCCATTCAATTGGCTAAATTGTTTGGGGCTTCTAAGATTATTGGGACAGTCGGAAATGATGAGAAGATAGACCGTGCTAAATCCTTTGGAGCTGACGAAGTCATCAATTACCGGTCAACGGATTTTGTAGAGAAAGTCAACGAACTGACAGAAGGAAAAGGCGCAGACGTCATTCTTGATACGGTCGCAGGAGAAAATTTTGAAAAAAGCTTGAAGTGCCTGGCACCATTCGGGCGAATCGTGTCTTTTGGACATGCCAATGAAGGATCGCTGCCGGGAATTGCAAAAACTAACGAGCTCCATTCAAGCTGCCGGTCGGTCATCGGATACAGCACAGGTACGTACCGGAAGAACCGTCCCGAATTCTTGAGAGAAGGTGCGGAAAAGATCACGAACTATCTGCTGCAGAAGCAGCTGGAAATGGTCATCTCCAAAAAGTTTTCCTTAACGGATGCCGCAGAAGCACATGCCCATATTGAAAGCCGGTCAAGTATCGGTAAGGTTTTGCTTATTCCTTGATAAGAGAACGCATGGAAAAGAAATTGAGAAAGGGGAAGTCAAAATATGAATAATGTCTATTTAATAGATGGCGCAAGAACTGCTTTCGGAGGATTTGGAGGTTCATTTGCCAATACGGATGCTACTGAACTTGGGGCGGCAACTGCGGTAGAGGCTTTGAAGCGGTCGAATGTAAATGCGAAGGATATCAATCATGTTTTTTATGGGAATGTCATTCATTCCAGTTTGAACGCAGCTTATACGGCCCGCCATATCGGTTTGAAAGCGGGCGTACCGAAAGAAG
>JASLAI010000192.1 GCA_030147225.1 Planococcus sp. (in: firmicutes)
CTCCGGGGCAAATCGCGTAAATGTCCAAGTGAAGCACGGACTTTATATTTCTTGCCCAAATATCGTTCGATTGTCTTAGCCTTTGCAGGCGATTCAACAATCACTAAAAAATCCGCCATAACTTTTTCCTCCTCATAGAGGTTTCTTAAAACTGCTTAAAAGAATTACCTGTTGCAAAATGTATAACAGATTTTAGCTTAATGCAAGGCTTTTCATTTTTTTCATTGGTTTTCGGCTGTCATTTGCTGGTATTCTTCGAGCACTTGCCAGCCATTCCAGACGGGTTTTGCACCTTCAGAAATTAATTTATGCGGTCCTTCGGATAAAAGGGATCCGATATCGCCAGGTACCGCAAAAACATCCTTTCCATGATCAAGGGCATGTTCAATTGTGCTTAAAGTTCCGCTTTTCACCAGCGCTTCTGTCACAATTATGCCTCTGGACAATCCACTAATGATGCGGTTTCTCATCGGAAAATTCCATTTTCGCGGTTCCATATAAGGCGGATATTCGGTTAACACCAAATGTTTTTCTTCTATTATATTGTTTAATGCTATGTTTTCTTTTGGGTATGGATGCCGAAATCCACTGCCGGTGACGGCGATTGTACGTCCTCCAAGATCGATTGTTAGTTGATGCGCCATGGCATCTGCTCCTTTTGCCAAGCCGCTGACAATGACAAAACCATTTTCTACTAAAGGAGGAACGATTTTCTGCATGGCTTTTTGCGAATAGGGAGAGGCTTTGCGTGAACCGATAATGGCCATCTTTTTCGGTTCTGCCAATAAAACAGCATCACCTTTTGCATACAGGACAGCCGGTGGATCGATCAATTCCAGCAAGCTTCCAGGGTATAAGGGGTGTTGATAAGATATGGGGAGTATCTTATGCTTGGCGTAGGTTTCACTTAAGGGGAATGTTAAAGATTGTCGATAAGAGGTTTTCAGTTTAGTTGCTTGATCCATTTTAATATTTAGCAGCATCATTAGCTCATAAGATGTTTTGCGTTCAAGAGTAGATAAATCAGGGTCCTCAATCAGCAGCGGAAGCAGTTTTTTTAAGCTTTTTGGATAGACATAATGCAGCGCCAACAAGCGCTCCGTAAATTCTTTGTTCATTTCGTTCCTCCTATTCTATTTTGGCAATCATAAGATGCCCTGCCTAGGGTGCACCTTCTCTTTATATTAATAGGTTTTACCCCTATCGTAAAATTTTAAGATGCTGCTGATGTTCTCATGCGTATTCTTTTTATAAAGCCAAGTGGACGAACAATTGTTTTATACTTCACTGGCTCAGTTTTTCTGTATCGTAAATAAGCCTACCCATCAATATATTGCTTCACATTGCTCCACTTTCAATAATGTTAAACTATAGAATAGTTAATTCTTAAAGGGAGATCATACATTAGTAGAGCTTTTTAACAATCCCACAGTTCATTTTGTTTACAACATTTCATCTACTTTATCGTTTTAAAGGAGTCACTTATAATTATCCCAATAAGTTCATTTTCCGGGAGCTTTAAGATCTTATTAACCCATCTTTATCAAATCTAGTTGCTATTATTCCCCTATCTTACTGGAAGGCAGTGATCTGCATAATGAAAGCTTCACAAAATATACGCCTTGTCGCTGCAGTACTTTGGTTTTTCTCAGCTGCATATCTGGTCTATAAATATTCCTTACAGGCTGGTTACTGGGAACATCCTCTATACATAACGCTATTCTTATACCTCATCATTTTGCTTAGCAAAAAGGGGTTTAATAAATTAAATATTAGTATCTTCTTTTTTTATATAGCCTTTGGAATTTGGGTTGCTCTGGATCTGCTTCTTTTCTTAGTAGAAGCATTTTCTGTAGATTAATGGGTTGTTGCTTGTTAAAATTCCAAAGATCATTATCCAAACGGACGTGTTGAAACCCAATAAAAAAAGCTCAAAACGCTGTGTTACCAACGTTTTGAGCTTTAATTTTGTATTAATGAGTTTTACATTTGTCGTACAAGCCTTGTTCTCTGATCACTTTGATCAAAGTTTCGCCGATTACAGACGGAGTGTCTGCAACTTCGATGCCTGCATCGTTCATTGCTTTGATTTTATCAGCAGCTGTCCCTTTACCGCCAGAAATAATCGCACCGGCATGGCCCATACGTTTTCCTTCAGGTGCAGTTTGTCCACCGATAAATCCTACTACAGGTTTCGTCATGTTCGCTTTAACCCACTCAGCAGCTTCTTCTTCAGCTGTTCCGCCGATTTCACCGATCATTACGACTGCGTAAGTATCTTCATCTTCGTTGAATTCCTTCAATACGTCGATAAAGTTTGTGCCGTTTACTGGGTCTCCACCAATGCCGACAGCTGTCGACTGGCCAATTCCCTCTTCAGACAATTGATGAGTCGCTTCATACGTCAATGTACCTGAACGTGAAACAACGCCAACATGTCCTTTTTTATGAATGTATCCAGGCATGATGCCGATTTTACATTCGTCCGGAGTGATAACGCCCGGGCAGTTTGGTCCAACTAGACGTGTTTTCTTGCCTTCCATGTAACGCTTCACTTTAACCATATCCAATACAGGAATGTGCTCAGTGATGCAGATTGCCATGTCAAGATCAGCGTCAACAGCTTCAAGAATTGCGTCAGCTGCGAAAGGTGCCGGTACGTAAATTACAGATACGTTCGCCCCTGTAGCTTTTACTGCATCTTCTACAGTGTTGAAGACAGGTACGCCTTCAGCTTCAGTTCCGCCTTTACCTGGTGTTACACCCGCAACGATTTTCGTTCCGTATTCAAGCATTTGCTTTGTATGGAAAAGGGCAGTTGACCCTGTAATTCCCTGTACAAGCACTTTTGTGTCTTTGTTAATGTATACACTCATTTTTGTCCCTGCCCTTCTTTAGCCTACAAGTTCTACGATCTGTTTAGCGCCGTCTGCCATTGTACCAGCAGCCACAATATTAAGACCTGATTCATTAAGCAGTTTTTTACCGATTTCTACATTTGTTCCTTCAAGACGGACGACAAGCGGCACATTCAAGCTTACTTCTTTAGCAGCTTGGATTACGCCTTCCGCAATGATGTCACACTTCATGATACCGCCGAAAATGTTAACGAAGATTCCTTTTACATTCTTATCAGAAAGAATGATTTTAAAAGCTTCCGTTACTTTCTCAGCGGTAGCACCGCCCCCAACGTCAAGGAAGTTAGCGGGTGTTCCGCCGTAGTAGTTGATCGTATCCATCGTTGCCATAGCAAGTCCGGCGCCGTTAACCATACAGCCGATGTTCCCATCCAAAGAAATGTAGCTCAAGTCATACTTGGAAGCTTCAATTTCTTTTGCATCCTCTTCGTCGAAATCACGAAGTTCCACAATGTCTTTGTGGCGGTAAAGAGCGTTTTCGTCGAAATCGAATTTCGCGTCAAGCGCGAGAATATTGCCATCGCCAGTTTCAACCAATGGGTTGATTTCAACGATTGAAGCATCTTTTTCGATGAATACAGTGTAAAGGCCAAGCATGAATTTCGCTGCTTTGTTGACAAGCTTAGGCGGAATGTTCATGTTGAAAGCCATACGGCGAGCCTGGAAACCAGTCAAACCGATCACTGGATCGATAATCTCCTTGAAGATTTTTTCAGGAGTTTTTTCAGAAACTTCCTCGATATCAACTCCGCCTTCTTCAGAACCCATAAGAGTGACACGTGAAGTTTGGCGGTCAAGCACCAATCCAACATAGTATTCCTTCTTAATGTCAGATCCTTCTTCGATCAAAAGGCGTTTGATCTCTTTGCCCTCTGGACCTGTCTGGTGAGTCACAAGAACTTTACCTAACAGTTCTTTTGCGTATGTACGGACTTCATCCAGGTTTTTAGCGATTTTAACACCGCCGGCTTTGCCTCGTCCACCTGCGTGGATTTGTGCTTTTACCACGACAACATCCGTACTCAGTTCTTTAGCTGCCTTTACTGCTTCTTCCGGAGAAAAAGCAACGGTGCCGTAAGAAACTGCTACGCCGTATTGTCTGAGGAGTTCTTTTCCTTGATATTCATGGATATTCATCTGTCATCCTCCAATCAAACATCTCTATCGTAATTTTATTACCTCTACCATTGTATTAAAGTTGTCATAAAATGTCCACCGTTGTTAGCTTTTCTCATAAACTTAATGTGTTTAAAATAGAGAATTTTGCGTTAAAAGAGTTTTGACCGGTTCGAATGTCTTGCGATGAATTTCACATGGACCGTATTTTTCAAGAGCTGCAACATGATCCTTTGTTCCATAGCCGGCATGTTTGCCAAAACCGTATTGCGGATACTGAGCATCGTACTCTTCCATAATGGCATCTCTCCCAGTCTTGGCTAAAATTGAAGCTGCTGCAATACTTAAACTCTTGGCATCGCCTTTGATAATGGATTTACAAGACATAGGCAACTCCAGCATCATAGCGTCTGCCAATACAACAGAGGGCTTTGGAGACAGCGCCAGAGCGGCTTGTGTCATCGAGATCCTGGTTGCCTGATAGATATTCAAACGGTCAATCTCTTCAGGCGGCTGCACATGGACCGCATAACTGACAGCAATTTGCTTGATGAGATCGGCAAACTGGTCGCGCTTTACTTTGCTTAATTGCTTTGAGTCATTAAGACCGACAAGGCTCGAACAATCGGCCGGCAAGATTACGGCTGCCGTGACGACAGGTCCTGCAAGCGGCCCTCTTCCTGCCTCGTCGATGCCTGCTACTAAATCGCTTTCGCTGGATCTGTAGTCAGCGTCAAACTGCCATTTCAACCCATGGTTATGCTGCAGTTCCTCTCGAAGCCTCTGTTTCCGCTGCCAAGAGGCCCATAGTGTTTGGACACTCTTCCGCGAATCGCTTTGAAGTTCCTCCATCCAAGGCTGCCATTCCGTTGCCTCAGTCAACTTTTCTTTTATTTCAGTAGTTGTTAGCATTTCCTCAGTATCTCCCTTCAATAATGCTTTCTGCGAATTAAATTTGGATATTGTGTTGGTATGTATCCGTCAAGGTTCAGTCTTTTTACCATTTCCAATACTAATAAAAAAACTGCTCCTCAGAATCGAGGAACAGCCGGGTATTGAATGAAGCGAACCTTTACTCTTCTTCAATCATTTCATCTCTGTAATCGAAAGTCACTTTGCCAAGATACTGGTTCCGTATATCCCGGACAATCACTTCAGCAGTAGTTTCATAGTCGACTTCGCCATGCTGATCGTAACAGCCGCGCTTTTTACCGATATGATCAAAAGTATTAACGATTTCTTCATCGACATGATCAATGCCGTAGCGCTCTTTCATCCGTTCCGGATAGCGCTCCTCCAAAAAATTCAAGGAATAGATAGCCAGCTCCTGCATTTGGATGACTGAATCTTTGATCGCTCCTGTTACTGCCAGCTTCAAGCCGGTTTCCGGGTCTTCAAACTTTGGCCATAGAATACCTGGCGTATCCAACAATTCAATTTCTTTGCCAACTTTGATCCATTGCTGCGCTTTCGTCACGCCTGGCATATTGCCGGTCTTGGCCAAGCTTTTTTTCGATAAGCGGTTAATGAGCGTCGATTTTCCAACGTTAGGAATCCCGACAATCATGGCCCGAATGGCGCGAGGTTTGATGCCTTTTGCAATCATTCGATCCCATTTTTCTTCCAGTATTTCTTTTGATGCTTTTGTCACCAGCTGCAGCCCTCTGCCTTCTAGGGAATTGATGGCTACTGCACGGGTACCTTGATCCTCAAAATAACGAATCCATTTTTTCGTTTCAACTTCATCTGCCATGTCCATTTTATTTAAAATTATCAGACGCGGTTTTTGCTGAATCACTTGATCGATCATCGGATTTCGTGAAGATAAAGGTAACCTGGCGTCAACAAGTTCAAAAATAATATCCACCAATTTCAGTTTTTCAGTAACTTGTCTGCGTGCTTTTGCCATGTGTCCAGGAAACCATTGTATCGTCATAAAACCACTCCTTAATTAACAATTCCCGCTTCAGCCAATGGCCAAAAAACGAAACTTGTATCCCCGATCACTTCATCGGTCGGGACCAATCCGATATGGCGGCTGTCTTTGCTCTGACGGCGATTATCGCCCATAACAAATATAGACCCCTCGGGTATGATGTTCACTCCCCCGGTTACATCCTCCAGAACAAAATCCTCTGTCAGTGTACCAGTAATTCCTTGTTTGTAAGTATCCAAATAAGGTTCTTCTACTGCTTCTCCATTTATATACAACTGGTCGTCTTCATAGGCAATGTGATCACCTGGCACCCCGATTATACGTTTGATATAATCCTTTTGTTCGGGCGCATGAAATACAATAATATCGAAACGGTCGGGCTCCCCAACTGAATAGCCAATTTTATTGACGATCATTCGATCTCCATGTTCTAAAGTCGGCATCATCGACTCTCCATCTACGACAATCGGCGTGAATAAAAAGAAACGGATAATTGCAGCTAAACCGAAGGCGATCAACAGAGCTTTTGACCATTCCCACATTTCATTCTTCTTCTTCACTTCAGTCTCCATGCGTGTTCCTCCCTATGCGTACTGCTTTAATTGTACAAGGAATTAAACTTTTTAGCAAAAAGAAAGAGGGCGCAAGCGCCCTCTTCCATTAATGCAATCTTATCGAATTTCTTTGATACGAGCTGCTTTACCGCGTAGATCACGCAAGTAGTACAATTTCGCACGACGTACTTTACCACGACGGGTAACTTCAAGCTGTGCAATTTTTGGTGTGTGTACAGGGAATGTACGTTCAACACCAACACCGTAAGAGATTTTGCGAACAGTGAATGATTCACTGATTCCGCCTCCGCGACGGCTGATTACGACTCCTTCGTATACCTGAACACGTTCGCGTGTACCCTCGACAACTTTAACGTGGACACGGACAGTATCTCCAGGACGGAACGTTGGAAGATCCGTACGAAGCTGTTCTTTAGTGATTTCTGTAATAATGTTTTGCATTATCTTTTCTCTCCTTCTACAGACGCTCTTACACCATATCAACTGTTGCAGCGGAACATCGTGATCCTGTACTTCACATAAAAGTACATTTTCCATAGTATCACTAAACAGCGTGTAATGCAAGAGCATTCAGTATTCTATTTTTGTTTCTTCAATTGATTGATTATTTTTCTCTGTGCATCATTCAGCTCGATTTTATCAAGCAGATCCGGACGCCGTTCAAGCGTTCGTTTCAATGTTTGTTCTTCGCGCCATTGGTCGACTTTACCGTGGTTGCCCGAAGTCAGTACCTCTGGCACCTTCCATCCTCGATAATCAGCCGGACGCGTGTATTGAGGATGTTCCAGCATGCCTGTGGAGAATGAGTCTCGAACTGGAGAGTCGGCATTGCCCAGCACCCCTGGAAGCAGTCTGACGACACTGTCGATAACCGTCATGGCTGCCAGTTCTCCACCGGTCAGTACAAAATCTCCAATCGAAATTTCATCTGTGACAAGATGTTCCCGGATCCGTTCGTCGTAGCCTTCGTAATGGCCGCAGATAAACACCAATTCGTCTTCGCTTGCCAGCTCTTCAGCTTTTTGCTGCGTAAAACGTTCGCCTTGCGGACACATTAAGATAACACGCGGTTTGCTGTTTTGAGTCAAGCTTTCAACGGCGTTAAATATCGGTTCCGGCTTAAGCACCATACCGGCTCCTCCTCCGAAGGGATAATCATCCACTTGCCGCTTATTGTCGGCAAATTCCCTGATATCCACAACATTTAAAGTAACCGCATTTTTTTCTTGTGCTTTCTTCATGATGGAATGCTGGAAAACACCTTCAAACATAGGAGGGAAAAGCGATAAGACATTTATATTCATCAAGATAACAAACCTTCCATCACTTCGATGACTACTTTCTTCTCATCAATATCAATTTCTTTTACGATGTCTTCGATATAAGGGATGTAATGCTTCTTGCCCGTTTTCGGGGTAACTTCCCACACATCGTTGGCACCCGTCTCCAAAATTTCACTGATGATTCCGAGTTCCTGGCCTTCGGTCGTATAGACTGCACATCCCAAAATTTCATGATGATAATATGCATGGTCTTCCAGTTCGGTTAAATCGTGTTCAGCGATTTTCAAATAAGACTCTTTGAACGGCTCCACGTCATTAATGTTCGGATAGCCTTCAAAAGTTACTAATTCAAAGTTCTTATGCTGACGATGACTGGCGATTTTCACCATGATAGGCTTTTTTGCATCCGGCGTGAAAAGCCCAAGTTTCGTCCCTACTGCAAATCGTTCTCCCGGAAAATCGGTGCGCGACAAGACACGCACTTCGCCACGGATTCCGTGGGTATTGACGATTTTCCCTACATTAAACCACTGCACAAGCAAACATCCTTTCGACGCTTTTTTTTCTGAAAAAAAAGGAAGGAACCAGGGCTCCTTCCTTCTTCTTAATCCACAATATCGAGGTAAGTTTTTTTCTTATGATAACTGCCTGCTGCTGAGTACACAATTGAACGGACAGCTTTCGCTACACGTCCCTGCTTTCCGATCACTTTCCCTGTATCCTCAGGATGCACAGAAAGCTTGTAGACAATTCGGCTTGCGTTTTCGTCGGTTTCGACACGAACTTCTTCCGGATAATCAACTAACGGTTTCACAATGGTCTCAATCAGCTGCTTCATAAGAAAGTCTCCCTTACTTGTTTAGTTTTTCGTTATGGAATTTCTCCATAATGCCTTTTTGAGAAAACAAGTTGCGTACAGTGTCAGATGGTTTTGCACCATCATGAAGCCATTTCAACACTAATTCTTCGTCGATTTTAACTTCAGCTGGAACTGTCAGCGGGTTGTAAGTACCTACTGTCTGGATTTGACGGCCGTCACGTGGAGCACGTGAGTCAGCTACTACAATACGGTAAAAAGGAGATTTTTTAGCTCCCATACGTTTCAAGCGAATTTTTACTGCCATTTCTTAAAGCACCTCCGAATAGTTTCACACAAGATATTATATTAGCAAGCTTTAAATAGTTTGTAAAGTATTTTTTCTTAACACCTTAAATTTTTACTTAAAAAGTGAGTCTAGGCCTGACATTCCCATTTTCTTTTTGCCTTTTTTTGTGTTCATGCCAGACATTTGTTTCATCATTTTCTTCATATCCTCGAACTGTTTCAACAGCCGATTGACGTCTTGAATAGTCGTTCCTGAACCTTTGGCAATTCGTTTTTTACGGTTTGCGTTAATGATTTCAGGTGTAGTTTTCTCTTTTTTCGTCATCGAGTAGATAATAGCTTCTACACGATCCATCTGGCTCTCGTCCACTTTTGCATTTTCGAGCCCTTTGATCTTATTGGCGCCTGGGAGCATTTTCAGAATTTCATCCAATGGTCCCATCTGTTTGACTTGAGACATCTGTTCAAGGAAGTCATCAAAAGTAAAGGTAGAGGTTCTGAACTTTTCTTCCAGTTCTTTCGCTTTCTCTTCATCGACACTTGTCTGCGCTTTTTCGATCAGCGACAGCATATCCCCCATTCCGAGAATACGCGACGCCATTCTTTCTGGATGGAAAGCTTCAAGAGCGTCCATTTTTTCGCCCATACCAACAAATTTAATCGGCTTTTGGGTAACGGTACGGATCGACAGAGCTGCTCCGCCTCGTGTATCGCCATCGAGCTTTGTCAGGACAACTCCCGTGATGCCAATCGCATCGTCGAAGTTCTGCGCTACGTTGACCGCATCCTGACCAGTCATGGAATCAACAACAAGGAAGATTTCATCCGGCTCTTTAAGGGCACGAATATCCTTCAATTCCTGCATCAATGCCTCGTCGACATGCAGACGACCTGCTGTATCGATGATGACGGTATCCAAATGTTCGGTTTTTGCATGTTCAATCGCCTGACGGGCAATTTCTACTGGAGACATATCTGTCCCTTTGGAGAAAACCGGCAGAGACAGCTGTTTGCCGATTGTTTCAAGCTGTTGGATGGCTGCCGGACGGTATACATCGGCTGCCACCAATAACGGTTTACGGTTGTGTTTACGGCGCAGCAGATTAGCAAGTTTCCCGGAAGTGGTCGTTTTACCAGCACCTTGGAGACCGACCATCATGATGACTGTCGGCTGTTTTGATGAAAACTCGATTTTCCGTTCTTCGCCGCCCATCAGTTCAGTCAGCTCATCTTTAACGATTTTGACGACCTGCTGCCCTGGTGTAAGGCTGTCCATAACATCTTGGCCGATTGCCCGTTCGCTGACTTTCTTGACGAATTCCTTAACGACTTTTAAGTTGACATCCGCTTCGATTAAGGCAAAGCGAACTTCGCGCATCATTTCCTTAACGTCTGCTTCATTGACTTTTCCTTTGCCCTTGATCTTTGTCATGGTGCCTTGCAGGCGTTCGGATAATCCTTCAAATGCCATTCTTTCCGCCTCCTAGTCCCATTCCTTCAGTTCGTCCAGAAATTGCTGGACGCGATCTTCTGTGAATGGCTGTTTTTCAAATGACGAAACCAATTGCTGCCGTTTCTGGAATTTCTCGAACAGCTGCAATTTGCGTTCATATTCTTCCAGCATCGCTTCCGTGCGGCGGATATTGTCATAAACCGCCTGACGGGTGATGTCGTATTCTTCAGCAATTTCGCCTAGTGAATGGTCATCTAAATAATACAGCATCATATAGCTCCGCTGTTTAGGTGTCAGTAGCTCCTGATAGAAATCAAACAAGTAATTCATGCGTGTTGTTTTTTCAAGTCCCATCATTGACGCTCACCCCACTCATTCTACTGCTAAGAATACTTAAAATATAAATAGCTGTCAAGTAATTTTACTTGTCTGATTTAGCGTCTTCCATTTGTTGTTCTTTGTCTAAGCCTTCAGCAAATAAGCCGTAGACATATTTTTGTGCATCGAACGGCTGCAAGTCATCCAATTTTTCGCCAAGGCCAACAAATTTCACAGGAATTTTCAGTTTATTGCGGATCGCCAAAACAATTCCGCCTTTTGCTGTTCCATCTAACTTGGTCAATACAATACCTGTAACTTCGGTAACTTCCTTGAAAGTCTGTGCCTGGATCATGGCGTTTTGCCCAGTGGTCGCATCAAGGGCCAACAGGACTTCGTGCGGTGCCCCTGGAATTTCACGCGAAATGACACGGTGCACTTTCTGCAATTCATTCATTAAGTTGACTTTATTCTGCAGGCGCCCTGCTGTGTCGCAAATCAGTACATCCACACCGCGCGATTTGGCCGAGCGGACTGCATCATACATAACTGCCGCTGGATCCGACCCTTCGCTTTGTTTGATCACGTCAACGCCTACACGCTGGCCCCAAACATCCAATTGTTCGATTGCACCGGCACGGAATGTATCTCCGGCAGCTAACATAACGGTTTTGCCTTCGTTCTTGAAACGATGAGCCAATTTCCCAATCGTAGTGGTTTTGCCAACACCGTTGACTCCTACCATCAAAATTACCGTCAATCCTTCAACAAAATTGATTTCGTTGATTTCTTCTTCACCTGCCTGGTAAATATCAACCAGCTTTTCA
>JASLAI010000397.1 GCA_030147225.1 Planococcus sp. (in: firmicutes)
TGCATGATGTTTAATAGATTTACACAACGCGCACAAAAAGTTCTTCAATTAGCTCAAGAAGAGGCCATTCGCATGAAACATGAATCAATCGGTACAGAGCATATTCTTCTCGGGTTAATTCGTGAAGGTGGCGGTATTGCCGCTAAAGCTCTTGAAGCGATTGAAGTGAATACACAATTAATTGAAGAAGGCGTCAAAGAGCTTGTTGGTGTCGGTGAAAAAGATGTTGGCCCAATCGTGCATTATACGCCGAGAGCGAAGAAAGTTATTGAATTGTCAGTTGATGAGTCCCGTAAATTGGGCCATTCTTATATTGGTACAGAGCATTTGCTGTTGGCGTTAATTCGTGAAGGTGAAGGCGTTGCAGCCCGTGTGTTAGGAAATGCAGGTGTCAGCTTGAATAAGGCGCGTCAACAGGTGTTGCAGCTTTTGGGCAATAATGAGCAGGCGTCTACAGGCACAAGCCCGAATGCTTCGGCTAATACACCAACTTTAGATGGTTTAGCCCGTGATTTGACGCAGGTAGCCCGTGAAGGCGGACTGGATCCAGTCATTGGCAGAAGTGATGAAATCACACGTGTGATTGAAGTACTGAGCCGCAGAACGAAAAACAACCCTGTACTGATCGGAGAACCAGGTGTCGGTAAAACCGCGATTGCTGAAGGTTTGGCTCAACAAATCGTCAACAATGAAATTCCAGAAACGCTACGTGACAAACGCGTCATGGTTCTGGATATGGGTACAGTGGTTGCAGGAACTAAATACCGTGGTGAATTTGAAGATCGCCTGAAAAAAGTGATGGATGAAATTCGCCAAGCAGGCAATGTTATCTTGTTCATCGATGAGCTTCATACATTAATTGGAGCAGGTGGTGCAGAAGGTGCAATTGATGCGTCCAACATCCTGAAACCTTCATTGTCTCGCGGTGAACTTCAATGTATCGGTGCTACAACGTTGGATGAGTACCGCAAGTATATTGAAAAAGATGCGGCTCTTGAACGCCGTTTCCAACCAATTCAAGTGGACGAGCCTACTGTTGAAGAGTCAATTCAAATTATCCGTGGCTTGCGCGATCGCTACGAAGCGCATCACCGTGTGAAAATTACGGATGAAGCGATTGAAGCAGCAGCTAAGATGTCTGATCGCTATATTTCGGATCGTTTCTTACCGTATAAAGCAATTGACTTGATTGATGAGGCGGGTTCTAAAGTAAGACTCCGTTCTTACACAACTCCACCAGATTTGAAAGAGTTGGAAGAACGCTTGGAAGCTGCACGTTCTGAGAAAAATGAAGCGGTACAAAGCCAGGAATTTGAAAAAGCGGCTTCGCTTCGTGATGCAGAACAGAAGCTTCAGAACCAATTAGATAAAACGAAGAAAGAATGGAAAGAAAAACAAGGAAAAGAAGAATCTGAAGTGACAGTTGAAGATATTGCGAAAGTCGTGTCCATGTGGACTGGCATTCCAGTTTCGAAACTGGCCCAGACAGAATCTGATAAATTATTGAACTTGGAATCAATCCTCCACAATCGTGTTATTGGTCAGAATGAAGCTGTCACATCGATTTCTAAAGCCATTCGCCGTGCGCGTGCTGGATTAAAAGATCCAAAACGTCCAATCGGATCGTTCATTTTCCTTGGTCCAACTGGTGTTGGTAAAACTGAGTTGGCACGTGCGCTGGCTGAATCCATGTTTGGTGACGAGGATGCGATGATTCGAATTGATATGTCCGAATACATGGAAAGACATTCGACCTCACGCTTGGTCGGTTCACCTCCAGGATACGTGGGTTATGAAGAAGGCGGACAATTAACAGAGAAAGTTCGCAGAAAGCCTTATTCCGTAGTATTACTTGATGAGATTGAAAAAGCTCACCCTGATGTATTTAATATTCTTTTGCAGGTTTTGGAAGATGGGCGTCTGACAGATTCCAAAGGCCGCAGAGTCGATTTCCGCAACACTGTCATCATCATGACCTCAAACGTTGGTGCGGAAGAATTGAAATACAATAAATATGTTGGTTTCAATTTAGACGATGCAAAAACGGATTACAAAGACATGAAAGGGAAAATGCTTGCTGAATTGAAAAAAGCATTCCGCCCAGAGTTCTTAAACCGTGTGGATGATATGATTGTCTTCCATTCTCTTGAAAAAGAGAATTTGAGAGAGATCGTGAATTTGATGACGAAACAATTGGTTGATCGTTTGCAAGAGCAGGATATCGACTTGGAATTGACCGAAGCGGCTCTTGAAAAGGTTGCTAAAGAGGGGTATGATCCGGAATACGGAGCCCGCCCACTTCGTCGCTCTCTTCAAAAACACGTCGAAGATCGTTTGTCAGAAGAGCTGTTAAAAGGCACAGCGCTATCAGGCCAGCGTATTGTCTTTGATGTGGAAGACGATGAATTCATTGTTCGCACAAAAGAAACAGAAGAAGCAAAAGAGGCATTGGCGGAAAAACAATAAAAATATTCCGCTCGCCGGAGTTGATCTCCGGCGAGCGTTTTTTCTATTTAAGGAGGTACACATGGCTAAGAAAAAGACGAAATTCATTTGTCAGTCGTGTGGTTACGAATCGGCTAGATGGATGGGGAAATGTCCAGGCTGTGCTGCATGGAATACGATGACTGAAGAAGTTGAAGTGGCGGCTCCTAAAGGCACCCGAGGCGCATTTCAGCATAGTGCATCGGTTCCTCAAAAAGCGACGCCGATCAATGCGATTGAAACACAGGATGAACCAAGGGTAGAGACAGAGCTAAGCGAATTGAACCGTGTACTTGGCGGAGGCATAGTACCGGGCTCATTAGTGCTTATTGGGGGGGACCCTGGGATTGGGAAATCTACTTTGCTTTTGCAGGTTTCTGCAATGCTTGCAAATAGTGGGAACCGGGTATTATATATTTCTGGAGAAGAATCCATCCGCCAAACTAAGCTACGGGCAGAACGCCTAGATGCTTCGTCTTCGGAACTATTCATCTATGCAGAAACAAATCTTGAACTGATTCATCACACAATTGAAGAGGTAGCGCCTGATTTTGTTATTGTCGATTCAATCCAGACCGTTCATCATCCTGAGGTGACATCTGCACCAGGCAGTGTAACACAAGTAAGGGAAAGTACTGCGGAATTGATGCGAATCGCAAAAACAAAAAATATTGCCATTTTCCTCGTTGGTCACGTTACCAAAGAAGGACAGATTGCAGGACCTCGTATTCTTGAACATATGGTGGATACGGTATTGTATTTCGAAGGTGAACGCCATCATACGTATCGGATTTTGCGGAGTGTCAAAAATCGTTTTGGCTCGACCAATGAAATTGCCATCTTTGAGATGCTTCAAAGTGGATTGAAAGAGGTATTGAACCCGTCCGAATTGTTCTTACAGGAGCGATCGAGTGGGACAGCAGGGTCGACTGTAGTAGCTTCGATGGAAGGAACACGTCCCATCTTGGTTGAAATTCAAGCCTTGGTTACACCTTCAAGTTTCAACTACCCGAAGCGCATGGCAACCGGCATCGATGTCAATCGTGTGTCGTTGCTAATGGCTGTGCTGGAGAAGCGGGTGGGCATGCTGCTGCAGGCACAGGACGCATATATTAAAGTTGCGGGTGGCGTGAAACTTGATGAGCCTGCCATCGATTTGGCTGTACTAGCCAGCATTGTCTCCAGTTTTCGAGACAAGGCTCCAAACGTCTATGACTGCATTATCGGAGAAGTAGGATTGACCGGTGAAGTAAGACGCGTATCGCGTATCGAGCAGCGTGTTCAGGAAGCGGCTAAGCTCGGATTCAAAAGGGCAATTGTTCCATCCTCAAATTTAGGCGGCTGGGATTATCCGGAAGGAATTCGGGTAGTCGGCGTAGAAAGTATCAATGATGCATTAAAAGAGATTTTCCCACAGTAAGGAGGCAAATATGCCTCCTTTTATTTCTAAATAAAGGTCATTAAAGCGTTTGGGTTTTAAAATGTGTATAATTATAAAAAGGAGGTGGAGCGCGTGTTAAGACCTATTATTCAAATTATGTTTTTGCTTATTGGTGCGACAGTCGGAATTTTATTATTGCCATCTGCATTTGAACTTATTCCCCTTCTCGACAATCCATGGATCAGTAATCCTTACGTAGCAGCAATTGTTGGTGCTCTTGTCTTTTTCCTGTTATCTTTATTATTTGTAGATTCGTTGATCAACTTCATGAAGTGGATGGAAGAGAAATTGCTTCATGCACCAACTCCCGATTTGCTGTTTGGTACAGTCGGTATGATAATCGGTCTTGTGGTGGCGTTCTTGATCGGATTTGCATTGAGTACAGTTGATATTCCATTGGTAGCGACAGTAGCTCCCTTAGTGCTTTCCGTAGTGCTTGGCTATTTAGGTTTCCAAGTAGGATTTCAAAAACGCGAAGAGATGTTGACCATGTTAACACCTTCCAAATTTACTCCGGCGAAAAAGCAGGAAGCTGAAGAACCAGTTGAAAAAGTTTCTTATAAATTACTTGATACCAGCGTCATTATTGATGGCAGAATTGCAGATATTTCGGCAACTGGTTTTATGGAAGGCACGTTTGTGGTGCCGCAATTCGTTTTGTCTGAACTTCAGCATATTGCTGATTCTTCAGATACACTAAAACGGACACGTGGCAGGCGAGGCTTGGATATTTTGAAACGCCTTCAAAGTGAACGCGTGGATGCCATAATGATCACCGAGGAAAATTTTGACGAAGTCAGCGAAGTCGATCTGAAATTGATGCGCGCTGCGAAAAAAATGGGCGGCCAAGTTGTGACCAATGATTTTAATCTTAATAAAGTGTGTGAACTTCATAATGTTCCTGTATTAAATATCAACGACTTGGCAAACGCTGTGAAACCTGTGGTAATTCCAGGAGAAGATATGCATGTAGTGGTCATCAAAGACGGTAAAGAACAAAACCAAGGTGTAGCTTATTTGGACGATGGCACGATGATTGTGATTGAAGATGGCAAAGGGTATATTGGCCAGGCGATCAATGTCACAGTCACCAGTGTTTTGCAGACCTCTGCAGGGCGGATGATTTTTGCGAAACCGCGCGACCGCAAACAAACTGCAACAAATTGATAAAGGATGTTATCCAATGAATTATACAGTCGTCCTACCTGCTGCTGGCAGCGGGAAACGAATGAAAGCAGATAAAAATAAACTATTGCTCGAACTTTCCGGCAAGCCGATCTTTCTCTATACACTGGAAGTTTTTCAGCGGGATCCGAACTGCGATGGTATTTGGCTGGCAGTTAAAGAGCAGGAGCGGGAACTAATCGAGAGCTATGTAAAACGCTATGATATGACAAAAGTACAAGGGTACGCTACAGGGGGAATGGAAAGGCAGGATAGTGTTAGAGCCTGTCTTGAAGCGATTCCACCTTGTGGCGTTGTTTTGGTTCATGACGCAGCGAGGCCTTTTATCGACCGCGAAGTTATTGCACGTCTTGTAGAGGCAGCAAAAGTGTCAGGGGCTGCTATTGCAGGTGTTCCGGTTAAAGATACAATTAAGAAAGTAGATAATGGAATCATTTCAGAAACTGTGGATCGCAACCAATTATGGATGATCCAGACGCCGCAAGCCTTCCGCTATCCACTGATCTTGAAGGCAGCTCAGGCAGCCCGCAATGACGGATTTATGGGTACAGATGAAGCGATGCTTGTCGAGCGCTTAAACTACCCTGTCGCTATTGTTGAAAGTACATATGAAAATATTAAAATGACGACGCCGGATGACTTGATTTACGGGAAAGCGATTCTGGAAAGTCGATTACAGGAGGAACAGAAATGATTCGAATTGGACAAGGTTATGACGTACATCAATTGGCAGAAGGTCGCCCTTTTATATTGGGTGGTGTTGAAATCGACCATGATCGAGGGTTGCTTGGCCACTCAGATGCAGATGTTCTATTGCATACAATTACTGATGCTGCGCTTGGCGCAATAGGCGGAGGCGATATTGGCAAACATTTCCCTGATACAGATCCTGAATTCAAGGATGCTGATTCCCGCAAATTACTGACGCATATTTGGGACTATGTCAAAGAGCAGGGCTATGAGCTGGGCAATGTTGATTGCACAGTAATTGCCCAGAAGCCAAAATTAGCCCCTTATATTGAACAAATGCGTGAGTCAATTGCAGGATTACTGGAAGCTGATATTTCACAGGTCAACGTCAAAGCGACTACTTCCGAGCATCTTGGGTTTACGGGACGCGAGGAAGGCATTGCAGCATTAGCGGTCATTT
>JASLAI010000003.1 GCA_030147225.1 Planococcus sp. (in: firmicutes)
AAGAAGACCGAAGAATGAAACTGATTTTTTAGAAGTCACTGGAGTGGGTGCCAATAAGCTTGAAAAGTATGGCGAAGCATTTTTAGAGGCCATTCATTCTTTTGATTCAATAAATAACTGAATAAATATAAGTAGAGAAACTCCATATAAAATGGGGGTTTCTCTATTTTTAAATTGTCAGACTTGTATATTTATTCATTCTGATCTTATGAGCATATATCGCATCACACGGCGATTTGGAAGCGTTTACAACGTGATCATAGGATTTTGGTCTTAGTATAAATATTTTTTTACTCAGAGGAATTGTATATATATTCAGACTTATGATATACTATCAAAATATTATGACACATCAGTGCAATGAAGGAGGCGGTTTGATGAACAAGAAAGAATATCCAATCCCACAAGGGCTTTATCATCCAGAGCAAGAACATGAGGCGTGCGGAATAGGGATGATCGCCAATATTAACGGTGAAAAATCACATGCAATTGTTCAAAATGCAATTAATATATTATGTAACTTGGAACATCGCGGCGGCCAATCATCTGATACGAGTACAGGAGATGGTGCTGGTATCTTGACACAGATTCCTCATCGGTTTTTCTTAAAGCAATGTGAAAAAGAAGGCATTACCTTGCCTGAAGAAGGCAAGTATGGAATCGGTATGCTCTTTATGCCGCAGGATTACGATTTGCGTATGAAGACAAAAGAAATGATTCATCAAATCGTTCAGGAAGAAGGGCAGATTTGTCTCGGATGGCGTCCGGTTCCTGTTAATGATTCATTCGTTGGTAAAGTTGCATCAAAAACCAAGCCTGTCATTCGC
Source organism: Planococcus sp. (in: firmicutes) (assembly GCA_030147225.1). GTDB lineage: Bacteria > Bacillota > Bacilli > Bacillales_A > Planococcaceae > Planococcus. Next base: position 828 of record JASLAI010000003.1, read on the forward strand.
CAGGTGTTCATCGGCGCTGCGCAAGGATTGGAAAATCGCATGGACCTTGAGCGGAAGCTATACATTATCCGTAAGCGGATCGAACAGGCGATGGTCGGCGAAGAAGATTTCAAAGACGTTTATTTCAGCAGTCTTTCAGCAGGTACGATCGTCTACAAAGGCATGCTTATTCCAGAACAATTAGATTCATTTTATATTGACCTCAACCATCCTGAATTCAAATCAGCATTGGCTCTCGTCCACTCTCGCTTTAGTACAAATACCTTCCCAAGCTGGCAGCGTTCACACCCTAACCGCTATTCAATCCACAATGGTGAATTCAATACCTTAAGAGGAAACGTCAATTGGATGCGTGCTCGTCAAATGCTTTGTGCTTCTCCTGCGTTCAGCGAACAGGATCTTCAAAAAGTGTTGCCTGTTATCGACGAAACCGGCAGTGATTCGTCAATGTTTGATAACTGTTTCGAATTTTTGCACTTGTCTGGAAGATCACTGGCACATACGGCGATGATGATGGTTCCTGAACCATGGGTAAATGATCCGACCATCAAACAAGAGAAGAGAGATTTCTATGAGTACCACAGCACCTTAATGGAGCCATGGGATGGCCCTGCCGCATTAGTCTTTACTGACGGCAAGCAGATCGCTGCTTGTCTGGACCGGAATGGCTTGCGCCCAGCACGTTATTATGTGACGAAGAGCGGCATGATCGTCATGGGTTCAGAAGTAGGGGCATTGGACATCTTTGCCGATGATATTATCTACAAAGATCGCTTGCGTCCAGGTAAAATGCTGCTGGTCGATTTGGAAGAAGGCAAAATCATTCCTGATGAAGAAATTAAACTTCAGATTGCAGGAGAGTTGCCATATAAAGATTTCATTGAAAAAAATATGTTCGATATGAAAGATATTCCTGAGCCGACAAAACCATCAAGCTTTAACGAAACGCAGCCTTTAATCAAGCGGCAGCTGGCTTTCGGTTATACGATGGAAGAAGTCCAAAAAATCATCAAGCCATTAGCGACTGACGGCAAAGATCCTGTCGGTTCAATGGGCTATGATTCGCCTTTGGCTGTTTTATCGAAAAAACCACAGCTCCTTTATAATTATTTCAAACAATTGTTTGCTCAAGTAACGAATCCTCCTATTGATGCGATTCGTGAACATATTATTACAGCAGCACGTACAACTATCGGTGCAGAAGGAAATCTTGTTCAGCCAACTCCTGAAAGTGCCCGCCATATCCGGTTGGAAACACCGATTTTGACAGATGCGGAACTTGAGAAATTGCGCCAGCAGAATATCGCTAATTTCAAATCCGCCACAATTTCCATGCTGTTTGCTAAAAATGCTGGACCAGAAGCAATGGAACATAGATTGGATGCTATTTTTGAGGAAGCAGATCAAGCGCTCAAAGAAGGCGCTACATTGCTTATTTTGTCTGACCGCGGCGTGACTGCGGAATATGCAGCAATTCCTGCCTTGTTAGCAGTTTCGGGCCTGCATCATCATTTAATCCGTGAAGGCACCCGTACACAAATGAGCATTTTGCTGGAATCTGCTGAACCTCGTGAAGTCCATCATTTTGCGGCACTTCTAGGTTATGGAGCAGAAGGCATCAACCCCTATTTGGCTTTCGATACGATTGAGAATTTAGTTGAGATCGAGGACATTCCAAATATCAGTTTCGAGGAAGCGGAAAAAACATATGTGAAAGCTGTTACGGACGGCATCATTAAAGTCCTTTCCAAAATGGGAATTTCAACTATCCAGAGCTATCGCGGGGCGCAAATTTTTGAAGCAGTCGGCATCCATATGGATGTAATCGACAAATACTTCACCCGTACTTCCTCTCGTCTTGGCGGAATCGGCTTGGACATCATTGCGAAAGAAGTGCTGATGAGACATGAAGCAGCTTATCCGGTTGCAGAAGGAGACGATCAGGCGTTAGAGTCTGGCGACGAATTCCAATACCGGGAAAATGGAGAAGACCATCAATACAACCCGAAGACAATTCATACGCTGCAGCATGCATGCCGTACGAATAACTTTGAAGTCTTCAAAAAATACAGCAAGCTCTTAACCGATGAAAAAACAAATCTCCAATCGTTGCGCGGTTTGATGTCATTTAAGAAACAGAAGCCGGTGCCGATTGAAGAAGTGGAAACCATTGAAGAAATATGTGCCCGCTTTAAAACCGGAGCTATGTCATACGGCTCCATTAGTAAAGAAGCGCATGAAGCACTTGCCGTTGCAATGAACCGCATCGGCGGAAGAAGCAATTCAGGAGAAGGCGGAGAAGAGATATCCCGCTTTATTCCAGATGAAAATGGCGATAATCGCCGCAGCTCTATCAAACAAGTGGCATCTGGACGTTTTGGCGTCACCAGCCATTATTTGGTGAATGCGGATGAAATCCAGATCAAAGTGGCGCAAGGAGCGAAGCCTGGGGAAGGCGGACATTTGCCAGGCAAAAAAGTCTATCCTTGGATTGCGGAAGTTCGCGGTTCGACACCGGGGGTCGAATTGATCTCGCCGCCTCCACACCATGATATTTACTCAATCGAAGATTTGGCTGAATTGATTTTCAACCTGAAAAATGCAAACCCAACCGCACGTATAAGCGTCAAACTGGTATCAGCTGTCGGAGTCGGAACAATTGCTGCCGGTGTTGCAAAAGGCCGCGCGGATGTTGTATTAATCAGTGGCTATGATGGCGGGACTGGAGCGGCTCCAAAAACCAGTCTGAAACACACAGGCCTGCCTTGGGAAATCGGATTAGCTGAAACGCATCAAACGCTACTGTTAAATGGACTGCGCGATCGGATTGTTGTTGAAACAGACGGCAAAATGATGACAGGGCGCGATGTAGTGACAGCGGCTCTTCTGGGAGCTGAAGAATTCGGGTTCTCAACAGCGCCTCTTGTCGTACTTGGCTGTGTCATGATGCGCGTCTGCCATTTGGACACTTGTCCAGTCGGTATTGCGACTCAAAATCCTGCACTGCGCGAAAAATACGGCGGAGATCCGGAACATGTTGCAAACTTCATGCGCTTTATTGCACAAGAAACCCGTGAATTGATGGCTGAATTGGGCTTCCGTACGATCAATGAAATGATTGGCCGCACAGATGTCCTCGAAGCTAACCAAGCGGTTGATCATTGGAAAGCTGGCGGCATTGATTTGAGCGCCTTATTACACCAGCCAGACCTTCCAGAAAAAGTAGGACGCTATGCAACAATTAAGCAAAATCATGAATTGGAAAAAACGCTGGATTATCAGGAATTATTGCCGCGTTGCCGAAAAGCCATTGAAAATGGTGAACGAGTGGAAGTGGCAACAGCGATTCGCAATATTCATAGAGCTGCAGGCACCATTGTTGGTAGTGCCATTTCGAAACGCTATGGAGCGGAAGGGTTGCCTGAAGACACAATCAACTTGAACTTCCAAGGTTCTGCAGGACAAAGTTTTGGAGCATTCATTCCAAAAGGGATGTCGATGAACTTAATCGGCGATGCCAATGACTTCGTCGGAAAGGGCTTATCAGGCGGAAAAATCACTGTTTATCCAGCATTGGATTCGAGCTTCCTGCCAGAGAACAATATTATTATCGGCAATGTTTCGTTCTATGGAGCGTCTGCTGGTGAAGCTTATATTTATGGAGTGGCAGGCGAGCGTTTTGCCGTCAGAAACAGCGGGGCGAAGATAGTCGTCGAAGGTGTAGGCGACCATGGCTGTGAATACATGACAGGCGGCCGAGTAGCAATTCTGGGCCAAACCGGTAAAAACTTTGCAGCCGGTATGTCAGGCGGCGTAGCATATGTCCTTGATGAAGAAGGTACGTTCAGTGAACGCTGCAATGCGGAAATGGTTCATTTACAACCGCTTGCCGATCCTGCAGAAATTGAAGAACTGCGTGAAATGATTGAAAAACATGTTCATTACACGAGCAGTGCCAAAGGAACTCGATTGTTGACGCATTGGGAAATCTATTCTGCTAAGTTTGTACGTGTCATCCCGAAAGCGTATCTTCAGATCAATGAAAGAATCAGCAAACTGCAAAGCAGCGGCATGGCGAAATCCGAAGCCGAAATGGCTGCTTTTGAAGAAAGCAAAATGGCGAACGCTGGGAAATAAGAAAAGCGAAAGTACCTGTCCAGCTCTGACAGGTGCAAGACGATTTGGCGAAGCGGCGTGTCTCAGCTGGCTAATCAAAGCGGCTTGCATCCGAAGAGGCTGAAGTCTAAAAAAACGGACTAAAATATTGTGCTTTCTTATGCATCAATATAAACAATTCAAGAGCCTTCACTAATAAAGTAGAGGTTTACGGATTTCAACATGAGAAATTGTGAGTAGGAGGGAAATAATGGGGAAACCAACAGGATTTATGGAATATGGCAGACAGACACTCAAAGAGCGTCAGCCAGCTGAACGTACAAAAGACTGGAACGATTATACAATCCCTCTGTCAAATGAAGAAGTAGCAAAACAAGGTGCGCGCTGTATGGACTGTGGAGTGCCAACTTGCCATACAGGAATGGAATTAGATAATGTAACGACCGGTTGCCCTGTAAATCATCTTATCCCTGAGTGGAATGATCTGGTTTACCGTGGACAATGGAAAGAAGCCCTGCATCGTGAACATTTGAAGAACAACTTCCCAGAGTTTACAGGAACCGCCTGTCCGGCTCCTTGTGAAGGTGCGTGTGTATTGGGGATCAATGAACCGCCTGTAGCGATCCGTACAGTTGAACGTTCTATAATCGAGCGAGGATTTGCAGAAGGTTGGGTTGTAGCAGAACCGCCTAAAACACGCACCGGTAAAAAAGTTGCAGTCATCGGTTCAGGTCCAGCGGGACTTGCGGCCGCAGCTCAATTGAACAAAGCCGGTCACCTGGTGACTGTATTCGAAAAAAGCGACCGTGTAGGCGGATTGCTCACATATGGAATCCCAGAGATGAAACTATCTTATGATATGGTTACAAGACGCGTAAAACTTCTTGAACAGGAAGGCATTACCTTCATTACGAGTGTAGAGGTAGGAAAAAATTACCCTTCTTCAAAATTGAAGGCTGATTTTGATGCTGTCGTAATGTGTACAGGTGCTACCGTTCACCGCAATATTGACGTAGAAGGCCGTGATCTTGATGGCGTTCACTTCGCCATGGACTTCCTGCACGCAAGCACAAAAAGTTTGCTGGACTCAAATTTTGAAGATGGCAGTTATATTTCCGCGAAGGGCAAGAACGTCATCGTCATTGGCGGCGGTGATACAGGGACCGACTGCTTAGCGACTTCTGTACGCCACGATTGTGCAAGCCTTGTTCAATTTGATGTTTACGATAAAAAAGGTGCGATTCGTGATGAAAAAGGCAATCCATGGCCTCAATATCCGAAAGTTCACCGATTGGAATACGGCCACAAAGAAGCGGCTGCTACTTTTGGAGATGACCCAAGAGCTTATGCGGTTATGACGAAGAAATTTGTCGGCGATGAAAGCGGAAAAGTTAAAGAAGTGCATACAGTGAATGTGAAGTTAAAAATTGATGAACAAGGCAATCGGATTCGTGAGGAAATTCCAGGTACGGAAAAAGTATGGAAAGCGGATTTGATATTGATCGCTATCGGTTTCAGCGGACCTGAACAGGACCTGATTCAGCAATTAGAAGTGGAAACAGAAGCAAATTCAACAGTAAAAGCAGAATACGGAAAATACACAACCAATGTGGAAGGCGTTTTTGCAGCGGGAGATGTACGCCGCGGCCAAAGCTTAATCGTGTGGGCCATTAACGAGGGCCGTGAAGCGGCTCGTGAATGCGATCGTTTCCTAATGGGAGCAACTGTATTGCCGTAATAAAAAAGAATAGTTGATCGACGCTGTGGCAGAACTTGATAGCAAGTTCTGCCACAGCTTTTTATGTGGAAACGACACGCAGGTGCCTATAAAATAAAAAAAATTTGTGGTGGATATATGGATTTTTTAAAACTTTGACAGTAATTTGATAATCAGTTATTCCAGTTATATTTCATATATGTAAAAACCATGTCTTTTATCTAAATAATGCAATATCTAGTTGTGCAAAAGGCCTAGTGAGTATATACTATAGAAGGTAAGAGCTGGTATTTTAAGCCAAATTACAGTGATATGTTATTTATTCTCGCTTATAAGAGTTTGGAGCTTCAATGCCTGCTACCTAAATAGAACTAGGAGGAAAAGACATGTTTAAAAAGAGTTTAATCGCAGTTTTGTTTTCATTGATTATGGCAATGGTTTTAGTGACGAGTGCGTTTGCATCAAGTGATTTTCAAACCGTAGAAGCTAATAATACAGAAGAAATGACGCCGGAAGTTGCTAAAGCAATTGCTGAAGTCGAAAAAACAAATACAAAAATCTTCGCTGAAATTGAG
>JASLAI010000411.1 GCA_030147225.1 Planococcus sp. (in: firmicutes)
TTCTATATTTTTTAATTACTATAAAATGGCGTGGGAAGTTTAAAGGCAACCAGCCGCTTAGCATGCGAGAAGCTGTACTTTTTGTATCAGGCATCGTCCTGCTTTACATCATCAAAGGTTCGCCTGTGGATTTATATGGACATATTTTGTTTACTATGCATATGGTTCAGATGGCGTTATTGCTTTTATTGATACCGCCATTATTCATTATGGGCATCCCAACATATCTTTGGAGAGCATTTATAGACTTGCCGGTAATTAAACCGCTGTTTCTATTCTTTACCAAACCAATGCTTGCCTTAATCTTATTCGGAATGGTTTTTTCGTTCTATCATATTCCTATGGTTTTTGATTTTGTGAAACAGGATACTTTGATCCATGGTGCCGTCAATATCATTTTGTTCACGTCTGCCATTTTCTATTGGTGGCCGGTAGTTAATAATTTGGAAGGCATGCACAAATTCCATGGATTGGGCAAACTGGGCTACTTATTCGGTCTTAGTGTTCTCATGACCCCTGCGTGCGCATTGATCATCTTCAGCGGTAATCCTTTTTACGCGACCTATACGGATGGAGAAGCATGGCTTCAGGCAATGGCATTATGCGTCCCTGCTGGAACACTGTCACAATTGAACCTGTCAGGTCCTGAGCTGTTCTCTACTATGTCAGCGATAGAAGATCAGCGAACTGGTGGAATCACCATGAAAGTCCTGCAAGAGCTCGTTTTCACCGTATTCTTATGGTTGGTGTTCCATGAATGGCTGCGCAATGAAACGGACAATGCTGATGAAATTACGGCAAAAGTTTTGCAGGATCGCAAAGATATGGCTTACCATAGACATAATGCTTAATGAATCACAAAGGAGAATAATTTAAATGAATTTGCCGCTATTGCCGACTATCAGTACTTTTTTTATCGTTTTAAGCGCAATTTTGGTAGCGATTGGCTGGAACTTGGTCCGTCGCCGCAAAATTGAAGCTCATAAGAAAGTGATGGTGGGAGCAGGTGCTGCGGCCCTGACTTTCTTCATCATCTATATGTCACGCACCATCTTCGTCGGAAATACCGCGTTTGGCGGTCCTGATGAATTCAAGCTCTTTTATACAATCTTCTTGATTTTTCATATTACGCTAGCGACTACAGGCGGAATCATGGGGCTTATTACCATCTATTGGGGTTGGAAAAATCAATTGCTGAAGCATCGTAAGATTGGGCCAATTACTAGTGTCATTTGGTTTTTTACTGCGATAACTGGTGTAATGGTCTATTTACTGCTTTATGTTTTCTACGAAGGCGGCCATACCACTTCTGTATTTAAAGCTATTTTAGGCGGATAAAAAAAGGAACCCAAGTTATTGGGTTCCTTTTTCTATACTTTAAAATCAATTTTGATCATGCCGGCTTCACGTGCTGATGTAAAGAGGATGACGATCAATGGTCCGATAAAGAATCCGAGAAAACCGATTAATTGAAGGCCGATAAACATAGCGATTAAAGTCGCTAGAGGGGAAAGGCCGATTTGAGTGCCCATGACCTTCGGTTCTACGGTTCGTCGAATGATCAGCAGCACAAGCGCCAGTATAGCCAATTGTGTTCCTTGCACGATATCACCGGTTATGAATTCGTATACAAACCAAGGCGTCAAAACAATGATCGATCCCAAAATTGGAATAAAATCAATAACCCAAATGACCAGCGACATAACAAATGCATACTCCGGCGTGATAAAGGCCAGCGAAACGAGTGAGACGATAAAAATAATGCAGCTGACCAGGAACTGCGCTTTCAAAAAGCCGAAAATTACTTTGTTCAATCGAGCAAACATAAAACGCACTTTTTCGGCTGTTGAATCCTTCAACCGGTTAAATAGCATGATTTTCAAATCAGGCAAATCCAGCATGAACAGAAACAATGCAATTAGGAATACAATAAAACTGACCAGGAAAGAGGGGATGCCAGTCAACAAGTTAGAGACGGTATCGTAATTGACTATTGTCAGTATCCAACTGCGAATTCCTTCCATGAAGCCAGCAAGTTCAGTTTCAAATGAAGAAACCACTTCGACCGGCATATCTTCCGTTGACCGGAAGAAAAACCGCTGGAATTCATCCCACATAACGGACAAAGTATTGATGTATTCAGGAACCATTTTAGAAAATTGAATGATCTGCCCAATTAATTGAGTAACGATCCAGTACAATAGACTGGAAACTACTACTAAGAAAAGTATGAAAACCGATATGACAGCAGACTTCCTATGCCATTTGAACCTTTTATGTATAAAATTTACAATTGGCTCTAAAAAAATAGCTGTGATCAAAGCGATGATCAAAGGGATGGAAACCGGCAATATGTAAATCGAAATTAAAATTAAGACCGCAATGACAATAGCGATCGTTACAGTCTTTTTCGTCAACCACTTCACTGATTGAATCCTCCTTATGAAGTTGAAATAGTATGGCGTTTAAAAAAACCGCAGTTCAGTTACTGAACTGCGGGATTTTTATACACTGATTTCAAAAGCTTGGATTTCCTTTTTAATGGATTCCAATAAACCGATACACGTTTTAACCAAGTGTTCCGGAAATTCTTCATCCTCACCATATTCAATACCATGCGGATAATAATGTTTGCCAAGTGCTGGCTTCATGACGCGCATAGTGGCATC
>JASLAI010000116.1 GCA_030147225.1 Planococcus sp. (in: firmicutes)
CTGGATTTTGATGGTTGAATAAGCTGAACTTGAAATCATCATGTCAAATGCCGCTTCTCTTCAGATTACCTGACAAGCTGGAGAGAATGCCGGTCTTTTAGTTCGGATAGCCCGTCGAAAAGCTGGTGCTGAGCCAGTTATTCAATAAAATAGGAGTTGCTGCTGTTTTATAGAAGATAGTCAGTGATGAACTATTGGTTAAATATATAGAGATGAGAGTGCAGCATGCTTGAATATGAAAGAAGGAGATTACATGGCTTGGATTTATCTAATGATTGCAGGGATGACAGAAATTGTTTGGGCAATCGGCTTAAAGCTGGCTGATGGTTTCACTAATTTTCTTCCTTCTCTTGTGACATTGATTTTTATCGTCATTAGCTTTATGTTGTTTGCCACAGCAATGAAGACGATTCCGATTGGGACAGCTTACGCAGTTTTTACAGGTATAGGCGCTGCGGGGACGGCTGTACTTGGTATTTGGCTATTCAATGAAAATGCCAGTTTGGAAAAACTGTTCTTTTTAAGCCTTCTGCTGTTCGGGATTATCGGATTGAAGGTGCTGGATGGGAAAGAAGCTTCTGATAAGGAAGTGCGGCTATGATGGCTTGGCTGATTTTGGTCGTTGCAGGGTTATTTGAAGTGGCTTTTGTTACAACGATGAAATTATCACAAGGATTTAAAGTGAAATTATATACAGGGTTAACTATTATAAGTGGTGCACTCAGCTTCTATTTGCTGTCACTTGCCTTAACAACGATTGCGCTGGGAACAGGATACGCTGTGTGGACCGGCATCGGAGCTGCTGGCAGTGTTTTAGTCGGCATGCTGTTCTTCAACGAAAGCCGCCAACCGGCGAAATTGTTTTTCCTGTCCTGTATTATTGCGGGAGTAGCCGGGTTGAAAATTTTTGGCGGCTGACATGAAAAAAATATTCGTCATTGTGGGTTCGTGATAAACTAAGCAATATGGAAAAATGAAATGAGGTTTCTTTGATGAAAAAACAGATTGGTTTATTATACGGTGGCAAGTCGGCAGAGCATGAGGTTTCCCTGTCTACAGCACTGGCAGTTACAAAAGCAATTAATTTTGATGCATATGAAGTTTATCCTATCTACATTACGCAGGAAGGCGAATGGAGAAAAGGCGCCCGTCTTGAAGAAACGGCAAAGACCATTGAGCAGCTTCAACTAGCTGGTCAGTCTTCAAAGCCAAATGACATTTCTGGTTTTCTTCCTGCTCAGAGCGGAAAAGCGCTGGATGTTATCATTCCTTTATTGCATGGACCGAACGGGGAAGATGGAACTGTTCAAGGTTTGCTTGAAGTTATGAATATTCCATACGTTGGAAATGGCGTCCTAGCATCCTCAGCAGGTATGGACAAAGTCGTGATGAAGCAGTTGTTCGAGCAGGCAGGTTTAGAACAAACTCCTTATGTGTATTTTATAAGAAGAGAGTGGGACAAGAATCAGGAGTTTTGGCTGGACAAAGTAGAAGCGGAACTTGCATGGCCGGTTTTCGTGAAGCCTGCCAACTTGGGATCGAGTGTCGGGATCAGTAAAGCAGATAATCGCGAAGAATTGATTGGCGCAGTAAAAGAAGCACTGAAATTTGACCGCAAAATTGTAATTGAACAGGGAGTTGTCGCTCGGGAAATCGAAGTCGGCGTTCTTGGAAATGATGAGCCGGCTTGTTCCGTAGCGGGTGAAATCAAGCCATTAAAAGCCTTTTATGATTATCAGGCAAAGTACAAAGATGGTAATACAGCTATGATCATCCCAGCTGAATTAGACGAAGCAGTCTATGCAAAACTGGAAGCGGATGCTAAAAAAGCCTTTAAGATACTGGATTGTTCTGGGCTTGTTCGTGCAGACTTTTTTGTGACAGAGACCAATGAAATCTTAATCAACGAAGTGAACACCTTGCCTGGTTTTACTCCTTACAGCATGTTCCCGCTGCTATGGGAGCACACAGGCTTACCGTATTCAGAGTTGATTGAATGCCTAATCGCTTTAGCGATTGAACGGCATGAAGAAAAACAATTACTACAAGTTAAAATAGATTGAATGGAGAAGCCAAATGAAAAAAAAGATTGAGCAAGTAGCCAAATGGCTGGATATCAAAACTAATTTAAAAGGCTTTGACGTTACGGGGGTCTCGATTAATACGAGAACGCTCAAGCCGGGCGAGTTGTTCATTCCTTTTCGTGGCGAACAAGTGAATGGGCACAAGTATGTCCGTTCAGCCATCGAATTAGGTGCATCCGCCTCTTTATGGCAACGCGACGAACCGGGGGCGCCTGAAGATCTGCCTTTGCTTTTTGTGGATGATTGTGAAGTGGCTTTGCAGGAAATGGCTCGTGCTTATCGCGATGAATTATCGGCACTGGTCATTGGAATCACCGGTTCTAATGGCAAGACCTCAACCAAGGATTTGGTTGCCAGTGTTTTAAAACCTTACTTCAAAGTGCAGAAAACAGCAGGGAATTTTAACAATGAGCTAGGTCTTCCTTTGACGATCTTGTCTATGGACGAAGACACCAAAGTAGCTGTCCTTGAAATGGGCATGAGCGGCAAAGGACAAATTGAATTTTTGTCTGAGTTGGCACGTCCTGATTACGCCATTATCACCAATATTGGAGAAGCTCACTTGCAAGATCTTGGATCTCGCGAAGCTATTGCTGAAGCGAAGTTTGAAATCACGGCCGGCCTTCAACACCACGGCAAACTTTTCTATGATGGTGACGAACCTTTGCTCCACCCGTTCGTGGAAGCTTTTCCTCAGGCTGTTTCTTTTGGATTCGATGACAACAACGAATTAACGGTAACTGATATTAAAGCTACTGAAAATGGCAGCAGTTTTATGGTGAGCGGCATTATAGACGCCGCTTTCACGATTCCTGTATTGGGCGAGCACCAAGTGAAAAACACGTTGGCAGCCATTTTGGTGGCTCTTGAAGCAGGTTTGTCTGAAGAGCAGATTCGTAAATCATTAAAAGAGGCTGCTTTGACGGACATGCGCATGCAGATGATCCAAGCAGACAATGGTGCGATTTTCATCAATGATGCCTATAATGCAGCGCCTTCATCAATGAATGCAGCTATGAATTTTATTCGTGAAACGACCATGAAAGATAAGAAGTGGGTTGTTCTAGGCGATATGCTGGAACTTGGCGATGATGAGCAGAGCTATCATGAAGCGCTCAGCAAGTACATTTCTGATACGCTGACCGGCGTCTGTTTGTACGGTCCGCGCATGAAATGGCTTTATGATAAATTACAGGCTGACTATAGCGGCAAATTGCTGTGGAGTGAAGATGATTATGGGCCGATTATCGAGTTATTGAAAAAATACACCAATAAAGATTCGGTCATTTTAGTTAAAGGATCTCGCGGTATGGCACTGGAAAATATTATCGAACCTTTTAGCAATCAACAATGAAAAGTCAGGCATGAGCATGGGGTAGGAAATACAGAATGCTGCCGGCAGTGAAAAGAGGGAAATGATTTGAAAACCGGCGTTCTTTGTATCCATGGTTTTACAGGGGGTCCGTTTGAAGTTGAACCATTTGCTGATTTTTTAACGGAGCATACCGACTGGGTCATTGAAATCCCGACTCTTCCAGGGCATGGCGAAAAACTCGCGCTAAAGAGCATTTCAGCTGAAAGCTGGATGATGGAGGCTGAGCTCGCGCTGAAAAGGCTGAAGAAATCAACGGACCGCATCATCATTGTAGGATTTTCGATGGGCGGACTGATCGCCATGTATTTGGCGATGCGCTACAAGGTCGACCGATTGGTTCTGCTGAGCGCGGCTGCCAAATACATCAGTCCTGCTCAGATCTTTGAAGAAGTGCAGGAAGTGATGAGAGATGTACTGGCTGGGAAGATAGCGGAAAATGCATCTTTTCATCTTTACGAATACAAGCTAATGAATACACCTGTCAGTTCAGCCGTTGAATTTCTGCGGGTAGTGAAGATGGTTGAACCATATTATGACAAGATCAAAGTGCCGGTGTGCATCGTCCAAGGCGGCAAGGATAGTGTAGTCCCAGCTTCTGCGGCAG
>JASLAI010000121.1 GCA_030147225.1 Planococcus sp. (in: firmicutes)
AAGAACGTAAAAAAATATGAGCCGCTGGACGTCTATGTAGTGACCAAAAACGGCCAGAAAAAATACATTCTTAAATTTCATGATCTCACTGAAAACTTGGAGCCGATTCGAAAAGCTGACGAGGAAGAACTGTATGAACAATTGGAAGAAAATAATCTATTAGCAATAGTGGAAGAAGATTTTCCTGAATTGATGATTATTGGGGATATGCGGTTCTAATTCTATCTTCAAGTTTTGTTTAATGCAGTTGTGATTGTTTTTCCAAGAAATAATATCAAGCAAAGCAGGTAGGGCTAGAAACTACTTGAAAATAACCGGCTCTCTAAAATTTGGAGAGACGGTTATTTTTATTTTGACCAAAACAAGTTATACTGAATAAAAAATTGAAAGTTGGGATTACATTCATGGCGTTTACGGATTTATCGATTGCGAGCGAAGCGACTATCCTGCCGATTATGGAAATTGCAGAACAGGCGGGCATCTCTAAAGAAGCCTTGGAATTATACGGAAATTTTAAAGCAAAAATCAATGTAGAACAATTGCCGCCTGTTCAAAAGATGGGGCAAGTGGTATTAGTAACAGCTATCAGTCCGACTCCTGCTGGAGAAGGGAAGTCTACTGTTACGGTAGGATTGGCAGATGCGTTCAAACAATTAGATGAATCAGTAGCCGTTGCGCTCCGTGAGCCATCTTTAGGTCCGGTCATGGGTGTAAAAGGTGGAGCTACTGGAGGCGGGTTTGCCCAAGTTTTGCCGATGGAAGATATCAATTTGCATTTTACAGGGGATATTCATGCCATCACTTCTGCCAATAATGCATTAGCCGCATTTATTGATAATCACCTGCATCAAGGGAATTCTTTGAATATCGATCCTCGGCGTATTACGTGGAAACGGGCATTGGACATCAATGATCGTGCACTGCGCCAAGTGACTATCGGGCTTGGCGGACCTGGACAAGGTGTACCGCGCCAGGACGGCTTCGATATTACAGTAGCCTCGGAAATTATGGCAGTCCTGTGCTTAGCTACTTCTTTAGCTGACCTGAAAGAACGGCTGGCTCAGATGGTAATTGGCTATACGTACGGCCGGGAGCCGATAACAGTAAGAGAACTTGGAGTGGAAGGGGCTTTGACTTTATTGCTGAAAGAAGCTTTTAAGCCCAATTTGGTTCAAACTATCGAAGGGACGCCTGCCATCATCCACGGTGGTCCATTCGCAAACATCGCCCATGGCTGCAACTCGCTGATTGCGACGAATACAGCAAGAAGAATAGCAGACATTGTTGTAACGGAAGCGGGCTTCGGTGCAGATCTCGGTGCCGAGAAATTTATGCACATCAAATCGAGAAAAGGCGGTTTTCATCCGGATGCGGTCGTAATTGTTGCGACTGTGCGTGCACTTAAAATGCATGGGGGGATTGTAAAAAACTTGTTGGCAGAAGAAAACGCAGATGCGGTCAAACGCGGTATGGTCAATTTGGCAAAACATGTGGACACGATCCGTCAATTTGGCATTGAGCCGGTTGTGGCGTTAAACCGCTTTGCTGGAGATAGTGACGCAGAATTAAATACAGTGCTGGAGTGGACAGAAAAAGAAGGTGTGGCAGTTGCCATGACAGAGGTCTGGGGAAAAGGCGGACAGGGCGGAATTGCTTTGGCTAAACTTGTCAAACAGGAATTGCAGCGTCCAACCGACTTCCGGTATCTTTACAAAGAAGATGATTCAATTGAAGATAAACTCCGGACGATTGTCCAAAAAGTATATGGAGGAATGGACGTCCAATTGTCGGAACAGGCACAAAAGCAATTGGTCGAATTGAAAAAATACGGCTGGGACTCCTTGCCGATCTGTATGGCCAAAACCCAGTATTCTTTATCGGATCAACCTAAATTACTGGGCCGTCCTGAAGGGTTTACTATTACCATTCGAGAAATCATTCCGAAGCTAGGGGCAGGTTTTCTCGTATGTCTGACCGGTGATATTATGACAATGCCAGGCCTTCCCAAGCAGCCTGCCGCTTTAAATATGGATGTAACTGCTGATGGAAAAGCAATCGGTTTATTCTAGAGAAGAAAGAGCAAACTTGGTTGCCATAGAAGAGGGGAAAAAGATTCGGGCATTAGCTTCCGGGTCTTTTTCTCTATTTAAATTTAGTTTGAAACGCTAAATCGTTTGATTTAACTTAATAATCAGAAAAAATAAGGTTAATCAGGAAGATGAATGGTAGAATATAGGGGGCAAAGCATCATTAGTTAGGGGTGGAAATTATGGCAGCGACCATTGTTGAATGTCTATATGGAAAGCTGAAAGGCCAACAGCAAGGCAATGTCACCGTTTGGAAGGGCATTCCCTATGCTAAGCCGCCTATTGGCGACCGGCGTTTTAGAGCACCGCAGCCACCGAATCCATGGACGGAAGTGCGGGAAGCTTCTTTATTCGGACCATCAGCTATACAGGCGAGTAATGGCATCATGGAGTTTTTGGGCACTCAAACGGACAATACAAGTGAAGATTGCCTTTACTTAAATGTTTGGTCGCCATCAGCTGACAATCGGCGCCGTCCAGTCATGGTATGGATTCACGGCGGGGCTTTTACTACAGGTGCAGGATCTGGACAATTATACGATGGTCATTCTTTTGCATCGGAAGGGGATGTTGTCATTGTGACATTCAATTATCGTTTAGGAGCTCTCGGTTTTTTGCATCTGGGCGGTATTGGAGGTGATGATTTTTCGGGATCATGCAATTGCGGCATTCTGGATCAGATTGCTGCTCTTCAATGGGTAAAGGATAACATTGAGAAGTTCGGAGGAGATCCGGCACGTGTAACGGTATTTGGAGAATCTGCCGGTGCCATGAGCATTGGTGTGCTGATGGCAGTTCCAAAAGCACAAGGACTATTTCAACAAGCTATTCTGCAAAGTGGTGCAGCGGCAAATGTCCTCAGTTCTTCCATAGCGGAAAAAGTTAGCAGCCGCCTTCTGGCTGCTCTGGAAATTGGCCATGGGGAAGTGGACAAAATCAGGCAAATCCCAGCTCAGCAGCTAGTAGATACGGCTGCTTTATTGCCGGCGATGAGTCTTGTTCCTGTGGTTGAAGGCCATTTGCTTCCCATGCATCCTGAACAAGCGATAGCGGAAGGAGCTGCAAAAGAGATTCGGGTCCTAATTGGTACAAACAAAGATGAATACCGGCTTTTCAGCTTTTTTGATCCACGGTGGAAACAAAGCGACGAGGAAGAAATCTCCTCAATCTTTGAACATGCATTCGGTTTAAATTGGCTAGGGATTTCTCAGTACCTGATAAATGGTGAAGAGCTGAATCAGGATATGTATGATAAATTGATGACCATGAGCTTGTTCACATTTCCGGCTTTGAAGCTGGCCGAATTACAGGTCAAATTGGGTGCACCGGTATGGGTGTACAGATTTGATTGGGAAACGTCTGCTTATGGGGGAGAGCTGAAAGCCTGTCATAGTTTGGAGATTCCGTTTGTCTGGAACACAATATCGAAGCAAGGAATTGAAAAAATGACTGGTGCTTCGGAGGAACGAAAAAAGTTAGCTGAAGAGATGCATCATTCGTGGATCCGTTTTGCCAGAAGCGGCAATCCAAATACACCGAAGCTGCCTGAATGGCGGGCATACAATCTTGAACATCGGCCGGTGATGATTTTCAATCGTGAGAATGTTCTTGTTCACGATCCAAACAGCGAAGAGCGGAGAGATTGGGGAAATCTCATGAGATATTTAGAGAAATCCCGTTAGCAATAGAAACAAAAATATGGGAGGAAGAACCATGAACTGCCAAATCACCGTCACCGATTTTGTCGAACAAGGAACGGCGGTTTACATAAAAGTTAAAGTATACGATCACCAGAAAAATCACCATTACCAAGAAGAGCTTCGGTTTTTAGGAGAGATGCTGTATGGAGAATTAATACATCCAAAAAAGTCGCCGCTAACAGAAGAGTGCCGTTTGGAAACCATTGCGTATCTGAGAAA
>JASLAI010000420.1 GCA_030147225.1 Planococcus sp. (in: firmicutes)
CAGAACGCGGTGAAGCTTCGACGACTACAGATTTTCCGGTGCGGTCCAATAGTACATAGCTGAAGGAGCGGCGATGCGGCACGTCTTCCAGCACATCGATTGCATCTTCAATGTCCGCACAATTTTCTAAAATGAGGCGGCCGATCATATTGCAGATAAAGCCGTCTTCTGAATTGCGGCGGTTGATGAAGTTATAACCCATTACCAAGCCTTTTTCATTCATTCCATCTGTTCGGCCGGTAATTTGCATGGTTGGTCCAATTGTCGCAAATCCACCATCAGTCGGTTGATACAATGCAAAACGCCCTTCGTAACCTTCAGGTGAACTGTCGTAATTGCGGACCATAAAATCGGATTCGGTATAAATGGAGCAGCCGCTCCTCGTGTATTCCAGATAATAGCCGCCGAATTCTTGAATGGCATCGTGCATGGGCCATTTCAAAGCATCGGCCAGGCCTTGGATTTCATCCCATACTCTTGGCGCTAAAGTCAGCAATATATTCTTTGCTCGTTGTTCGTCTATAATCAAATGGCGGCTGGAGGCCTTTCGTTGCTTTTTGCGATTGGGAAGAATCAATGATTCCTTCAACAATTCACCCTGCATCCGGCCAAAATCGTAATGGCTTCCCCGAAACTGGACAATGTCGCTATGCACTCGTTTCACGTGTTGATCCCTCTTTTATTCTTCAATGTAAGAAGAGTTTACTGCATCTATGTATGAATGAAAAAGAATATGCTTATGGGAAAAAAAGTGGAGAAGCTATTGTGAATAAAATAGTTGTTGTAAATAATTCATCAGAAAGTCAGTGAAAGCGCAGGTGCTAGGAGAAATAGCGGGCACAAATCTACTAGTTGTTCGCAAAAAGATGAGCTAAATCCATCAGCAAGAAATCCACTAAAGTGACGGTCAAATGAAAATGTGACAGAAAAATGGCCGGGACTCTGAATAAGCAGGGCACCGGCTTTGTTATTCATTCAATTAAATTACGTAAAATTCGGCCTCTCCACCGTTGATGCCAGTAAACATATTGGAAGCAGCGGTCAAAAGCTGTAGAGCGGTGTCTCTTTCCATAGAAGGCCGAATATAGAAGATATGTAATGCGTTAGTCGTTTGCTCCGTCACAGCAGTCCGTTTAGAATCGACGTAGGGGCTGCCAAATGCGCCTTTATCGTCTTTGGATATGAGAATGCCATTCAATGTGTTAACGCGGTTATTGAGGCCATCGTAGCGGTCTGTGCTGGTCCCTACCGTAATCTCAACATCACCTTCAAGTTTATCGGCATCATAAAGTCCTAAAGGAATTTCATATTGCAGCGACAGGAAACTGTTCATGTCTATAGCAGAATTGATGGTAGCTAAGTAATTCTGCTTTTTAATGCGGCGGTACAGTGCTTCCGCAGAAGGGCGGTAGCGGCTGGGATCGGCACCTAATGCTTTCCAGATCAACTGCCATTCTAGCAGGCCGGGAAATTCAGTGAAGTCTTTATCTTCCAAATCGAAGTACAGCTGTTCTTGAAAAAGTTGAAGACGGCCTTTTAACATTTGAGGTGAATCGGAAACGGTGATATTGTTATAATGAATAACGCCAATTTTAAAGTCGCTCAGAATTTCGTTTATTTGAGGATCGATTGTCAGTTTCATTGCAATCTTCCTTTCGCGTAGGGGTTATTATTATCGTATCATAGAATTGAGTGAGGGGTTACGACATGAATCTTGATCAATTTCAAAAAGAGCTTGTTGCGTATGCCTCGGAGATCGGAATTGATAAAATCGGTTTTGCATCCGCAGAACCTTTTTATAGCTTAAAGCATCAATTGATTCGTCAGCAGCAGTTGAATTACCAGTCCGGTTTTGAAGAATCAGATGTAGAAAAGCGTACTCGGCCTGAACTGCTGCTGAATGAGGCGGTCAGCATCGTTGCCATTGCCATCGCCTATCCATCCAAAATGGCGAATGCACCGCAGGGTGTAAAAGGAGCAAGGCGTGGGATTTTTTCACGCTCCTCATGGGGCAAGGACTATCACGCTGCTCTCAAAGAGCGGCTGACCCTGCTGGAAGCCTACATTGCGGCTCATTATCCGGAAGCTCGGATGCGGTCGATGGTGGATACAGGGGAGCTGTCTGACCGGGCAGTGGCCGAACGCGCCGGCATCGGCTGGAGCTCGAAAAACACCAATATCATCACGCCGGAATTCGGTTCCTATGTGTATCTCGGCGAGATGATCACCAACATCCCGTTCCGTTTTGACGAACCGATGGAAGATCAATGCGGCGACTGCCGCTTGTGCATCGATACTTGTCCGACAGGGGCGATTGTTGAGGGCGGCCAGTTGAACGCCCAGCGTTGTATTTCATTTTTAACACAGACAAAAGGGTTTATGCCGGATGAATTCCGCGGCAAAATCGGCAACCGGCTGTATGGTTGCGATACTTGTCAGACCGTGTGTCCAAAGAACAAACGCAAAGCCAATCAGATCCATGCAGAATTCGAACCGGATCCGGAAATCGCCAAGCCGCTGCTTGAGCCTTTATTGACCATATCCAATCGGGAATTTAAGGCTAAGTTTGGGTATGTATCCGGTTCGTGGCGGGGCAAGAAGCCGATTCAGCGAAATGCTATTTTGGCGCTGGCGCATTTTAAAGAGGCATCTGCGGTACCGGCATTGATCGATTTACTGGAAAGCGACGAGCGTCCGGTCATTCGTGGAACTGCGGCATGGGCCATCGGGAAAATAGGTTCTGATGAAGGGTTGGCTGCATTGAAACAGGCTGAACAGAACGAAAAAGAAGCAGAAGTTTTAGAGGAAATTCAAAAAGGGTTGGCATTTTTTGCTGAAGGATTGAAAGGATAAGTGACAGATTTGGCTATACATATTGTGCTTTACCAACCGCTGATTCCAGCG
>JASLAI010000205.1 GCA_030147225.1 Planococcus sp. (in: firmicutes)
CTTTTCTATCTCCGTCCGTGTAAATCCAGATATTCTCATAGTGGATGAAGCCTTATCCGTAGGCGATAAAGCATTCTCTGAAAAAAGCTTAGATAAAATGATGGAATTCAAGGAAAAAGGAAAGACCATGTTTTTTGTCAGCCACTCGATTTCCCAAATGAAAAAGTTCTGTGACCAGATTCTGTGGCTGGAATTTGGCGTGGTCAAGGAGTATGGCGCCACTAAAGAGGTTATGACTAAATACGAATCTTTTTTGGAAGAATATAAAGCTTTATCAAAAACCGACAAAAAGAAATACCGGAACCGTGCACTTGACCGGCAATCCAAGAAAAACGAAAAACCTGCAGAAATCCTATAAGGAGCTGCAGGTTTTTTCTGTTTACTGAATAGTAAAAGAAGAAATTTTTCTTTGATTGAATTACAGTAGATAAAAAGGGGGAAATGAAATGAGAAATGCAATAGCGAAAGAAAAATTAGTAGCGACTTTCTCAATCGTTGCTGCAGATCCGGAAACAGGAGAAGTCGGAGTAGCGGTTCAATCGAAGTTTCTGGCAGTAGGGTCAGTTGTTCCATGGGCCAAAGCAAATGTGGGAGCAGTGGCAACTCAATCTTGGGCGAATACAGCTTATGGACCGCGGGGACTTGAGATGCTGGAGAATGGCTTATCTCCGGAAGAGGTAATTGAAAAACTGATTGCTGATGATCCTGGCAGAAGTTTGAGACAAGTTGCGGTTATCAGCTCAGATGGTGAAGCAAGTGCTTTTACGGGCCATGAATGCTACGACTGGGCAGGACACAAAATAGGAAAGCATCATTCCTGCCAGGGCAATATACTGGTCAGCGAGAAAACTGTCAGTGAAATGAGCCGAACTTTTGAAGAGTCCGAAGGACCATTGGCCGAACGCATGCTAAAAGCCATCGCAGCCGCTCAACACGCGGGAGGAGACAGCAGAGGCAAGCAGTCGGCTGCTGTTTATATCGTGCAGGAAGGTGCAGGCTATGGCGGTTATAACGACGTCAAAGTCGATTTGCGTGTCGATGATCATCCAGAGCCGATCGATGAATTGCAGCGGCTTTATGAGCTGCATAAAATGTATGCAGCGCCGTCAGAAGAAAAACTCGCCATCGAAGGAGATGTGTTGGTGACGCTAATTGGGCAGTTGGTAAAAATCGACTTATTGGCATCTACTGACCACAGCAGCTATGACGCGGAAGTAAAAGAAGCCTTAAAAACGTTTGTGCTGCGCGAAAACTTTGATGATCATTGGTCGGAAGAAGCGTTGATTGATGAATCTGTGCTTGAATATTTAAAGAAGCACTAACAGGGAGGCCGGCTCAGTTGAGCCGGCCTTTTATTTATGCGAGGTGCGGTCTTTGGCTTTTGGGGTGCGGTTATGATTAGGCGAGGTGCGGTCTTTGCTATTTAGGGTGCGGTTATGGACAAACGAGGTGCAGTCAGCAATAAATCACACAAAAAAAGGCAGCTCAATTAAGAGCAGCCTGAATTTCGTTCAATTCAAAATTTAGTTTACTTGTTTCTTGCGGAATTTCGACACGACTTCATAGACAATCGGTACAATGACCAATGTCAATAAAGTAGAACTGATCAAACCACCGATAACGGTGATGCCGAGGCCTTGTGAAATCAATCCGCCGCCTCCGCCTTCTGCTCCAATAGCAAGCGGAATCAGCGCACCGATTGTAGCTAGGGCTGTCATGAGGATCGGGCGCAGACGCGTAACACCGCCTTCTAGAAGGGCTTCACGCGTGCTAAGTCCTGCTTTTTCCATGTGGATGACACGATCGATCAGGACGATGGCATTGGTGACAACGATACCAATCAGCATCAATACCCCAATCAACGCGTTAACACTCAATGCTTCTCCTGTAATCCATAAAGCTACCAGTACACCAATCACCGTGAATGGCAATGAAAACAAGATGGAGAATGGAGCAAGAGCGCCGCCGAAAGTTACGACCAGTACAAAGTAAACGATCGCAATAGCTGCAAGCATAGCCAGGCCAAGCTGAGTAAACGATTCATTGATCTGTTCTGTAACTCCGCCATGGTCTGTAGTCACACCAGTCGGCAGATTAATGTCTGCTATCTGTTCGTCAATATCTGCTGTGATTTCCGCTGCATTATTGCCTTTGACATCTGCCGTCAGGGAAGCGTACATCTGGCCGTCTCGACGGTTGATGGTATCCGGCGATTTGCCTTCTTCAACTTCCATGACATCGCCGACAGTTACAGTGCTGCCAAGTGCTGTCGGAACTTCTATATCTGTTACATCATCAATTCCGGCATATTGGGTTTCTTCGGTTTCAATATAAACATTAATCGCTTTGTCTTCATGAGTTACTGTTGTTAAAACTGGAGCCTCACCGGTTCCGCTCAAAGCCATTCCGATTTGGGCGGCAGTCAAGCCGCTTTCGCTCAAGCTTTCCTGGCTGGCGACTAACGTGAATTGATCATAGGCTTCAGTCAGGCTGGATTCGGTATTTTCCAAGCCATTGTGGTCTTCCATAAATGGCTGGATTTCATCAATTGCAGTTTGAATATCTTCAACATTGTCACCGTAAACGAACAATTCCAGACCGCTTGCTCCTACAGCAGCGAAATCCATACTTGCCCATTCCCCAGACTCTGTGGAGTTATTCAGGTCTTCAATCAATTTTGTGCTTTCATCGCTGAACGCTTCGAAGTCGTCATCGTACTCAATATAGAACAATGCGGAATTATCGCCACCGCCGCCCATTGCCGCCATCGGATTGCCTCCACCAAGCGAGTACTGATAGGAAGTAACGCCTTCGCGTCCGTCTATAGCGCCTTCAGCATCAAGTGCAATGGCTTCTACATCTTCACGTGTTTGGCCAGGTTCAGGACTGTAAGTAGCCATGACCATTTTCTGCTCTTCTTCAGGCAGGAAGCTGACGCCAATGATTGGAATCAGGAACAAGCTTGCCGCAAGGACTACCGAAGCTCCTCCGAAAGTAATGATTTTATGGTTCAGTGACCACTCCAAGATGCGTTTGTAGCTTGCTGCCATTTTTCCTGGTTTGTGCTCTTTTTGTGTCGATTTGTTAGTGCCCAAGTTATTCAATTGTTTGCGGTACATTAAATGTGCCATCATCGGAACGATGGTAACTGCGACCAGTAAAGAAGCCGATAGTGCGAAAACAACTGCCAAAGCAAACGGCAGGAACAGCTCACCAATTTGTCCGCTGACTAGTGCAAGCGGCAGGAATACCGCGATTGTGACGACAGTGGATGAAAAGATCGGCAGGAACATTTCGCGTGTCGCTTCACGGATCAATTCTTTGCCACGCAATTTTTCGCCTGGCAAAGCCATCCGGCGGTAAATATTTTCAATGACCACAATCGAGTCATCGATGACCCGTCCGATTGCAACCGTCAATGCGCCGAGTGTCATGATGTTCAAAGTGATATCCATTTGATTCAATAAGAAAATCGCCATTAATAACGACAGCGGAATAGAGATGATCGAGATCAATGTGGTCTTAAAGCTGCGGAGAAATAGCAAAATGATCACTACAGCAAATAAAATACCGAACAGGGCTTTGCTCAACATGGTTTCAACGGATTTCTCGATAGGCTCACCTTGGTCAAATGTAGAGGCAATCGTTAAACCGTAATCTTCTTCGACATCTGCGATGATGTCTTTGACTGCATTAACGACTTCAACCGTATTGGCATCAGGAGATTTAACGATTGAAATACCGATTGATTCTTCACCATTTGTTCGGGAAATCGATTCTGCTTCACTAACCACTTCAATATTAGCAAGTTCGCTCAATGCAACTGTTGGGATTGCAGTCGGAGCAGCAGCCGGTATCTCAGCAGATGGATCTTGAGCAGCCGGTGCTCCAGTTGCTGGCATTTGTGCTGCAGGATCTTCCGCTCCTGCAGCATCAGGCACATTCGGTGGAGCGGCTGGTGCAGTTTGAGGGATTGCTGGAATCTGGAGATTTTTCAGATCATCAACAGTAGTGACATCTCCGTCAATCACCAGGTTTTTAAGTTCTCCATCAAAATCCGTTAAGCCCAATGGGAATGTCAGGTTCGAACCTTGAATCAATTGCTGGATTGTTTGTTCGGTCAAGCCGTATTGAGA
>JASLAI010000404.1 GCA_030147225.1 Planococcus sp. (in: firmicutes)
CACTCCGAAAAGGGTAAGAATGATAATGTAATCAACGATTGTACCGATTACTCTTCCACTAATACCAAAAATAGCTTCTTTATGCGATGTAGTTTTCATTCGGCTTCCGAGCCTTGTCAAACTCATTCCTAAATATGCAAATAAAGCGGTGGCAAGAATGGCTGCAATTATTCCCATATAACCGAAACTTGTAAAATACTGTAGAATTTCCTGGCCAGAAGCAAATCCGGCGCCGACGATAATGCCGACAAAGGCACTTCCCATTTTTAAACTTCTCATGTTGTTCCCCCTTGGTGCAATGTGTTTCAGTGATAAGTTTTTTAAAAATTAAAAAATCCCTATCTAAATATAACAAATGGAATAAAGGGGTACAACAAGAAAAAGGGATTAAAACCATAGATAACTCTATATACCTCTACCGTTAGCTAGATGAAAATAAAATATTAGAATAGTTAAAAAAATAACTACTTCTTGGAATAATCTAGTCCACAAAAAAGCACCGCCGATAGGATCGACGATGCTTTGGCAATCGATTATTCTACGTCTTTGTTTGCGACGATAACCAATTTTCCTTTATCAAGTTCTTCTTCATATTCTTCTGCTTCTTGGTCGGATAGACCGGCAGCTGCTAATTTTGCACGAAGTTCGTCTCCACGTGAACTAGTCATGTTTTTCATGCTGTCCAAGAAGCCTTGCTCTTTTATCCCGACTTCTTCCGTATCTAATGCTTTGGTAATGTCCTTATTACGTTTTTTGTCGTGTGCGAAAATGTAGATATCGTCAAGAGAGTATCCTTGTGTTTCTAATTTCTCAATTTCCTTTTTGGCTTGCACTGCGTTTTCAACTGTCATTTTTAAAGTCAATGTAATCCCTCCAAAGTAAATTTGTATCTTACTAATATGCATACCACTGGAAGAGGGGGATTAAACAAGAGGATCTTTGTTCAATCAGTTATACTGAAAGAAATTAGAGACAGGAGTGGATTTTTTGAAGATCATACCGATTGGCATTTGGGGAGGCTATCCAAACAAAAACGAAGCGACTTCAGCATTTTTGATTGAACAGAACGGATTTCGTTGTTTAGTTGATTGCGGAAGCGGAGTTTTAGCGGCTGTTCAGAACTACACAGAGCTACGTGATTTAGATGCGGTAATCATCAGTCATTACCATCCAGACCATATTGCCGACATCGGGGTACTGCAGCATGCCGCAATGGTGGGCATGCAGTTAAAGGAATGGGATACACCTCTCCTGATTTATGCGCATGACAAGGATCTGGATGAGTTCAAGAAATTGTCCTATAAAGGTGTGACGGAAGGGCGGGCTATTCAAGAATCAGAAACACTGAATCTAGGGCCTTGGCAGGTTTCATTCTGTGAAACAATTCATCCGGTGTATTGTCTGGCTATGAAATTCACTGCCAACGGAAGGACAGCGGTATTTACTGCAGACACCAGCTGGAAAGAGGAGTTGGTCAGTTTTTCTGAAAATGCGGATCTGGTGATAGCAGAATCCAATCTCTATGAAAAATACCTGGGTATTATTCAAGGTCACATGAGCGGCAGTCAGGCAGGGGAACTAGCCGAACGCTCTAATGCCAAGCGCTTGCTGTTGACCCATCTGCCTCAATACGGAGATTTAGCTGAAATTTTAAACGCAGCAAAATCCAGTTATTCTGGTGAAGTCGAGTTTGCAGTAATTGGAAAGAGCTATGAAATCTAAATCGACAATTAGCAGGCAGATAGTTTGTATACCCGATATTTTCCTTTTATCCTTAAAGCATACGAAGGACGAAAGGAAGTAAAAAAATGTCATACCCTATAGAGTCATTCCCGGTTTCCGTTCTGGATTTAGTTCCAGTTCGGGAAGGTGGAACCACTAAAGATGCACTAGATGAAATGGTTTCAATTGCACAGCATGTAGAGAAATTGGGCTATCGGAGGTTCTGGTTATCTGAGCATCATAATACAGCAACACTTGCCAGCTCTGCTACGGCAATTCTGATTTCCAAAGTTCTTGAAAATACCGAGTCCATTCAAGTAGGATCGGGCGGCATCATGTTGCCGAATCACACACCGCTAGTTGTAGCAGAACAATTCGGAACCTTGGAAACGCTCCACCCAGGCCGCTTGAACCTCGGTCTTGGACGAGCGCCGGGCACCGATATGCAGACAGCGCATGCGCTTCGCAGAACCACTCAGGAAACAGCATTTGCGTTTCCGCAGGACGTAGTGGAACTTCAAAATTACTTAAAGCCTCTTGAAGAACAAGGTCCTGTCCGGGCGCATCCAGGTGTTGGAACAGGGGTGCCGGTCTACATTCTAGGATCCAGCACTTCCAGTGCGCAATTAGCTGCCCGTCTCGGACTGCCGTATGTGTTTGCAGCACATTTTGCGCCGCAGCAGTTGGAGCAAGCGCTTCAGATTTACCGCAGCCAGTTCCAGCCTTCTGAATATTTGAATGAACCATACGTAATGGTTTGTGTAAATGTTATCGCCGCTGACACAAACCAAGAAGCTGAAAAGCTTTCTACGTCCGCTGATCAATTCTATTTGAATGTTGTAAGAGGAAGCAAGAATCCTTTGCAGCCGCCTTTGGACACGATGGACGGCCAATGGAGCTATCGTGAAGAAATGATGGTGCGCGGAATGTCGGAATACACCTTTAAGGGTGATGAAGAAACATTAAGTGAACATTTAGGGAGATTTATAGCCGAACTGCAGGTCGATGAAGTGATCGCCGTTTCCTATATTTACGATCAGGAAAAGAGAAAACGTTCATTTGAAATTCTCAAACAAGCCGCAAATCGCTTCAAACCTACAGCTGCACGTTCTATCTAAACCGTTTCGGAAATTGTACAGGCTGTCTCAACATACGATAGTCGCAGGCTGATTCTTTTATTCATCTATACAGATTATAGAGACTGGAGGAGAGGTAAGTGAAAATCGGGATTATTGGTGCCACTGGAAAAGCAGGTAATTTAATTTTAAAAGAAGCTTTAAAAAGAGGGCATGAAGTGACGGCTATTGTCAGAAACTCGCAGAAAGTCGAGAATTCTGACATACCCGTGCTGGAGAAGGATGTCTTCAGTTTAACTTCTGAAGATTTAGCTCCCTTCGATGTAGTGGTCAATGCGTTCGGTGTTCCCCCAGAAAAGGCGGAGCAGCATATCGAAGCAGGAAGAAATCTTATTCACTCGCTTAAAGATGCTCCAGATACCCGGTTGATTGTAGTTGGAGGCGCCGGCAGTCTGTTTGTCGATGAAGCGCAAACGACGCGTTTGGCAGAAACTCCAGAGTTTCCTGAAGCGTTCAAATCAATTGCTAACGGACAAGCACAAAATTTAGCCGATCTTGAAGCGTCAGAAGGCATTCAATGGACATTCTTAAGTCCTGCAGCTTTTTTTGATCCGGAAGGCCGTCGTACGGGCCGTTACCAGAAAGGCGACGATGCATTTATCGTCAACAGTAAAGGAAAGAGTTACATCAGTTATGCTGACTATGCTATTGCATTAGTCGATGAAATCGAAAGCGGTGAACATAAGAATAGCCGGTTTACCGTAGTTTCTGAAAACTACTGACGCATTTAAGAAA
>JASLAI010000263.1 GCA_030147225.1 Planococcus sp. (in: firmicutes)
TCCTGCGTTTCATGCTGTCCATGAATATCGATCAATGATGCCCCGACTTCCCGCAGTATCGAGATAGTCACCAGTTTGCCATTGATGCGGCAGACATTTTTGCCTTTATCGTTTAATTCTCTGCGCAGCAAAATATCGCCATCACTCTGGGTGATGCCGAATTCCTCTAGTCTGCGAAATACTGGATGCTGTTCGTCTTCCAACGAAAACAAACCTTCGATTTCCGCCTTTTTAGCACCATGCCGAATAAATTCTTGGCTTCCCCGTCCACCTGCTAACAGATGGACAGCATCAATGATTATGGATTTACCGGCGCCGGTTTCCCCTGTCAAAACAGTCAGCCCTTCAGAAAAACTGACGGTCAGGGCATCGATAATGGCAAAATTGCGTATATCTAATTCCCGAAGCATATCCGTTCACCTCTTCTTAAAGCATTTCAATTAAACGCTGTTTTAGAATTTCACGATGCTCTGTATCTCTGCAAATAATCAGGCATGTATCGTCTCCGCAAATGGTTCCAAGAATTTCTTCCCAGTCCAAATGGTCAATCAACGAACCGATAGCATGGGCATTTCCGGGCAATGTCTTCATGACCAGAAAATGGCTAGCTCCATCAATGCTGACGAATGCATCCGTCAACGCACGGTGCAGTTTCTGCATTGGATTAAAGCGCTGATCTGCCGGCAAGCTGTACTTGTAGCGGCCGTCTTGCAACGGCACTTTCACTAAATGCAATTCTTTTATATCACGCGAGACGGTAGCTTGTGTGACTTCATATCCAGCTGATTTCAGCAGGTCCACTAGCTCATCCTGCGTTTCGATTTCGCGATTCGAAATAAGATCGCGTATTTTGATGTGACGCTGTCCTTTATTCATGGTGTTCCCCCTTGAATGAATAATTATTCCATATACTTAATATCCTACCTCTATTCCATGCATAAGACAAGAAAAGCATAAGCGGTTTCACAGCTCTCACAGGGTTCAGGCGAGACGTTCTTTGCTGCATTGCCTGAACGGTTGATTTTACGATGAGCTGAACGCTAAATTCCGACAAGAAATTAAGGCATCAATCAACTAATTTCTTTAGCTATAAGAAAACACATCCCCTTCGGAATGTGTTTACAACAATTCATGCGCTGCTTTAACAGTTTCATCAATCAAGGTTTCAGAAACTTGAGCTATTTCACTGCCTTCAGCACTGGATTGAAGATGGAATAAGAATTCAATATTGCCTTCTCCGCCAGTAATCGGCGAAAACGACATGTTTTTTACATGAAAGCCGGCTTCTACTGCAAAGCTTCCGACTTTTTTTAATACATCACGATGTACTTTCGCGTCGCGGATAATGCCCTTTTTTCCGACATTTTCTCTGCCGGCTTCAAACTGAGGCTTAACCAGCGCGATGACATCGCCACCCGGAACCAAAACTTGTTTTAAGACAGGAAAAATAATACGCAACGAAATAAACGAAACATCGATTGTAGCAAATTCCGGCAGTCCCTGGTTGAAATCTTCAGGTTTGGAATGGCGGAAATTTACCCGCTCCATTACGGTCACCCGTTCGTCCTGTCGAATCTTCCAAGCCAATTGATTGTAGCCAACGTCCAGTGCATAGCAATGCTTGGCACCGTTCTGAAGAGCGCAATCCGTAAATCCGCCCGTCGATGAGCCGATATCAAGCATTAGTTTGCCTTCGACCGATAAATCGAATTCCTTCAGGGCTTTTTCAAGCTTCAAGCCGCCACGGCTGACATACTTTAAATCATTGCCTTTCATTTGCAATGGTGCGTCTTCCAAAATCTTCTCGCCGGGTTTGTTCATGCGTTCAGATCCTGAATAGATAATTCCGGCCATGATGGCCCGTTTTGCTTTTTCACGTGTTTCACAGATGCCCCGTTCAACTAACAGGACATCCACACGTTCTTTTTTTGGTTTATTCATAGAGTAGTTGAGCCTGCCTGCTTTTTAGATTGGGTCCATTTGGTAATGACACGAACAACTTCGTCGCTATTCAGATGAATTTCATCCATCAATTCAGAGACATCGCCGTGTTCAATAAATTGATCTGGAATCCCCAGGCGGTCGATAACAGACTCGCGGTAATTGTTTTCTTGGGCAAATTCCAGAACGGCACTGCCGAATCCACCTTGAAGAACGGCTTCTTCAATCGTTACTACTGGAATGTTCCGTTCAAAAATGCTGTGCAGCATTGCTTGATCCATCGGTTTAATAAAACGTGCATTTACCACTTCAGCTGAAATTCCTTGTTCAAGCAATTGCTCCGCTGCGTGCAATGCCATTGGAATAGTTGTTCCAAATGTCAGGATGACTGCTTCTGTTCCTTCTTTCAGCACTTCCCATGAACCGATCGGCAACGTGTGAAGCTCTTCGTCCATCGGTACGCCTAGGCCATTGCCTCTAGGGTAGCGCAAAGCTATCGGTCCGCCGTTATAGTCGATAGCCGTTTTAACCATATGCTGTCCTTCATTTTCATCTTTAGGCATCATGATGACCATATTCGGCAAGTGGCGCAGGAAGGCGATATCGAACACACCTTGATGCGTTTCCCCGTCTGCTCCAACAAGTCCAGCACGGTCAATTCCGATAAAGACATTTAAATTCTGACGGCAAATATCATGAACAACCTGATCGTACGCACGCTGAAGGAACGTCGAATAGATTGCCAAGAACGGTTTCATGTCTTGTGTGGCAAGACCCGCCGCCATCGTTGTTGCATGCTGTTCGGCAATCCCGACGTCAAACATGCGGTCAGGAAACTCAGAAGCAAAACCTTCCAGTTTCGAGCCGACCGGCATTGCCGGAGTAATCGCCACAATGCGTTCATCCGTACGTGCCAATTTGCGGACAGTTTCAGCAACCAATCCGCTCCATGAAGGGGCTTTCGAAGAAGATTTCACTAAATCTCCTGTTTCCATCTTGTATGGTCCGGTGCCATGCCAAGTACCGATTGTATCCTGTTCAGCCGGCAGGAATCCTTTTCCTTTTTTCGTAATAACATGAAGCAGGACCGGCCCTTTTGTTTTCTTGGCATAGCGCAGGTTGTCTTCCAGCTCTTCCAAATCATGACCGTCAATCGGTCCAAGGTAAGTAAAGCCCAACTCTTCAAAGAACATACCTGAAACAACCAGATATTTCAAAGAATCTTTAACCCGTTCAGCAGTTGACGCTAATCTGTCACCCACAGCTGGAACTTTTTTCAATAGATATTCCAAATCATCTTTGACTTTATTGTATTTCCCAGCTGTCCGCATGCGGCCAAGCATGCTGTGCATAGCTCCGACATTTGGGGCTATAGACATTTCATTGTCATTAAGTATGACGATCATATCTGTCTGCGCGTGGCCGATGTGGTTAAGCGCTTCAAAAGCCATACCGCCTGTCAATGCACCATCGCCGATGATTGGGATGACGTGATTGCTGTCTTTTTTAATGTCGCGGGCTGCTGCCATACCCATAGCCGCTGACAAAGAAGTCGAACTATGTCCGGTTTCCCACACATCGTGATCGCTTTCATTGCGTTTTGGAAATCCGCAAAGACCTTTAAATTGACGCAAGGTGTCAAATTGGCTGGCTCTTCCGGTCAAAATTTTATGAACGTAGGATTGATGTCCTACATCCCAGATAAATTTGTCAGATGGGCTATCGAATACTTTGTGCAATGCCACTGTCAGTTCCACTACACCGAGATTCGGACCAATATGCCCGCCTGTTCTTGATAAATTCTCTATCAGAAACCGTCGTATATCTTCACTTAATACTTCAAGCTGTTTTGTAGTCAGCTTCTTTAAGAAAGATGGACCAGTAATCGAATGAAGATCCATTGCTATCACGCACCTTTTATAAAATTTCCTTCGGACTGTCTGTTCATATTATATCAATACACAGCGAATGTACAAATCAGAGCCTTAGAAATCAGCTTTTTCTTTGGACAATCAAGTGCGTCAATTGCAAAAGCAATGATTTTTCACCTTTTAGTGATTCGAGTGCCTTAATAGCTTCAGAAGCATGATAGTCGAGCTTCTCCTTCGCTTTCGGCAAAGTCAATATGCCTGGATAGGTGCTTTTTTCGCTTGATTCGTCTTTTCCAGCGGTCTTGCCGAGCTCCTGTGAAGTTCCGGTGACATCCAAAATATCGTCCTGTATTTGGAATGCCAGCCCTATATGTTCACCAAAGCGGCTGAGCGCAACGATTTCTTCATTCGAAGCCTGAGCTAAAATTCCACCGGCCAAAATGCTGTAAGTCAGCAAAGCGCCGGTTTTTAAACGGTGCACCTGCTCCAGTTCTTCGAGCGTCAATTTCTTCTCTTCGCCTTCAATGTCCAGCACCTGTCCTCCGACCATGCCTTCAGCACCTGCAGAAACGCTCATCAAATCAATGAGCCGCACTTTATCATCGCTCGAGACATTAGACAGACGGGCAACGATTCCAAAGCTGTAAGTTAACAGGGCATCGCCTGCAAGAATAGCGACTGCTTCTCCGAATACCTTATGGTTGGTCGGCATGCCGCGTCTTAAATCGTCATTGTCCATACTCGGCAAATCATCGTGGATCAGTGAATAGGTATGAATCATTTCAATTGCAGCAGCCACTTTAAGAGCATCGGGATGTTCTTGACCGCTTAATTCATGAAGAACCGCCAGCAGCAGAATCGGACGGATCCGCTTTCCACCTGCCTGCAGCGAATAGTGCATCGACTCTTTCAATGCATCTGGAATTGACAAAGACAAGATTTGTTGAGCCATTTCTTGTTGGATAAGTGGTTCATAATGGGTTCTGAATTGAGTTAAATTCATTTGGCATTCCCATCCATTTCTATGTCAGCCGGTACTTCTTTGCCGTCTTTCATCATTGTTACCAATTGACTTTCCGCGTTCTGCAATTTATCATGGCAGACTTTTGAAAGCTCCATGCCTTTTTGGTAAAGCGTCAGCGCCTGTTCGAGCGGCACATCCCCTTGTTCAAGCTGGCGGACGATTTCCTCAAGTTGCTCCATTGCATCATTGAACATGATTTTCTTTTCAGCCATCGTTTCGGTCTCCTTCGTTTGCTGGATTTATTTCTTCTACAGTTGTTTGGACGTTGCCATCCTGCATCGAGATGGTCAAACGGTCTCCCGTTTTGACCTGCGAAATGCTTTTGACCACGGTGCCTTCAATATATGGAATCGAATAGCCGCGATCCATGATTTTCAGCGGACTCAACGCATCGAGTGTCCGAATCGCTGATGATAATTGCTGTGAGCGATTCTTCAGCAATTGATTCATTTGGTAATCGAGCCTTCTCGCAAGTTCTGTTACGTCTGTTTCAGACTGGCGGATCCGCTGCAGTGGGATGCGTGACCTTAGCTGTTGGTCTAAGGTCCGGTAGCGCTCTTTAGAGCGGTTCAAATGCTGAAGGGATTCTCGCTGCAAAGATTCAGTGGCGCGCTCGACCCGTTCTATGAACGGCCGATACAAGCGCTCTGGATAGGCCAGCGGAAATGAAGAAGCCAAACGATTCAATGCCTGCTTTTGCTGATTGACTGTTCCGGAAACGTTCCGGTACATGCGGCTGCGGTAACTCGCTATGCGTTCCAGCAACTCTGCTTGGCTTGGAACGGCAAGTTCCGCAGCAGCTGTTGGTGTCGGTGCCCGAAGATCCGACACGAAATCGGCAATCGTAGTATCCGTTTCATGTCCGATAGCAGAAATCACCGGTATTTGAGAATCAAAAATGACGCGTGCCACCGCTTCTTCATTAAATGCCCATAGATCTTCGATGGAACCTCCGCCTCGCCCAACGATCATAATATCAAAATCGCCTTTATTGGCGGCTTGGATAGACTGGACGATGGATTGAGTCGCACCGCCTCCTTGAACAAGGGTAGGGTACAAAACAACATCTGCCAGCGGATAGCGGCGATGAAGCGTGATGATAATATCGCGTACTGCAGCG
>JASLAI010000380.1 GCA_030147225.1 Planococcus sp. (in: firmicutes)
ACTCCGGTCCGCTCCTCCACCTTTTGGACAACATCTTTAGCTACCAGGTATTCTTTCGGATACAGTGACTCGATTTCAAATAAAAAAGGATTGGAAAATTGAATTCCTTTTTTTGCCCGGTTAATGGCAAAAGCAATATGATCTGTCAAGGCGACGTGGATGTGTTCATTTAATTCCTTGCCCATTTTTTCCTCGATGAAAAGAAGCAGTTCGTGGATGAAGGCGATCAGTTTCTCTTCAATATAAGGAAGCAGGTTGACGTATTGCTCCATTTCTTTTTTGTCTTGCAGCAAAAATGTTTTGTCTGCTTCATCAAAAGGGACGGAATCACCTTTTTTTCTATTAAAGCCAAGGCCGTTGCCGATCAATACGACTTCTTTATACGTATCATTGTGGGCAATGACGACATTATTATTCAATACTTTTTGAATGGTCAAGATCTGTTTCATTTGGGCCTCCATCTGCCGCCGGATTTTATTGCTGGACTGACCACTATAAACAAACGATTTTACTGGGCCATTAAGCGTATCATTCATTTGCTATGAATAAAATCTGAGAGTTCTTCTTTGGCTTATTCTAACATTTCTTATCATTCTGTAATAGTTATAAATGTCTCTGGGAATTGGGATTCGTTGAGTTTAAAAAAAGCAACGCGTATACTGAGTCTAGATCAATTGGATTTAATTATCAGGAGGTAATCGAGTGGAAATCAACCCTAAAGCCGTCTTTTTGGATATGGACGGGACAATTTTAAATCATACGAACGAAGTAAGCATGGACACGAAAGAAATTATAGATGAACTGCGAAGTGAAGGACTGTTCGTTTTCATAGCGACCGGCAGATCTGCTGATGAAGTGGCAGAAATGCTTCCAGAAGGGTTTGCGGTGGACGGTATTATTACCGCAAACGGCATGGCCGGCTACATCGGAGAAGAAGTCGTGTTTGAGCACGCGCTGCCGATGGAGTTGGTGGAAACTGTTTTAACGAAAGCACGGGAACGCAACATTTATTATGAGCTTTTCCCGCATAGAGAACCGCGATTGGTGTTGGAGCAGGACAGAGCATTTGTAGAAGCGGCCGTTCGGGATCCTAAGCCCGATTCTGTACAGATAAACGAATGGATTTCACGCCAAAAAGCGATTCAAGAGGAAATTGAGTGGACGGAAGAAATTACAGGAACTCATTTCTCCAAGTTTTATTTCTTCGCAAGAACGCAGGAGGAAATCAATGACTGGAAAATCGAGTTGAAGCAAATGCAAAAAGACATGAGGTTTACGATGACTCCTTCTTCTCCACATAACGCTGAAGTGATGGTTGCTGATGTCAGCAAAGCATCGGGAATCGAACAGATGCTGGAGCGGTTCGGCTTGACCGGCTGCGAAACCTTGGCGATTGGAGACAGCGATAACGACGTTAAGATGTTCGAATATGTCAGATATTCAGTGTCAATGGAAAATGCGCACGACCATATTAAGGCCCTGGTGGATGAAGTAACCGAATTTAACTGCGATGAAAATGGCGTTTATCATTACTTAAAATCAAAGGTATTGGCTCAATTAAAAGAAAATGCATCGAAAGCTTAATTGAACATTTAAAAACCCCCCGAAACGAACACTTTTCTAGTGAATGTTTCAGGGGGTTTCTTATTGACTAGCGCTTATCAGCAAACCGAATCATTGGATTTAGGTACTGACAATCCGAACAATGGACGAAGGTACAAAGCGACGAATGTTCCGGCCAATGCCAGAATGCCCCAAATATATCCATGGAGGCTGAATGATGCAATGCCGCCAAAGTAAGCGCCAATGTTACAGCCGAATGCCAAACGGGCACCATAACCCATCAACAGGCCACCAATGACAGAAGCGAAGAAATTGCCCGTTTTCACTTTCGTGAACTTGAACAAGCCACCCGCTGCTGAAGCAAGGAATGCGCCAATGATGACACCGAAGTTTAAAACCGTAGTGGAATCAGCAAAAATCGAAGATTCGAGCATAGCCGCATTGGCACCTTGCCAATAACCCCAGCTGGCTACATCAACCCCGAATAATGCAGCAATTTTTGAGCCCCACAGAGCAAATGCGGAAGTAATGCCCCAAGGTGTTCCGCGAACCATCAATGTCAATGCATTCAATACAGCAAGAACAATTGCTGCAGCGAATAAAGGCCATGAGCCGCGGAAAATCCGTTTCCATCCAGTTGCGGAAGGCAGAGGCGCCATTTTTGGAGCGTTTCTCTTTTTCTCAATAGCCAAACTGATCAATGCAATCAAACCAAAAATCACAATCGATACGAGCCAAGCACCGCCGTAGCCAAGTCCAGTTGAAGTAGCTAACGAAATCGGTTCAAAAGCCGGCATTTCTTCTGTCCAGAATGGCAGATGATAAGCGCCGATAGTTGTTCCGATAATGAAGAACAGCAATGTTACGAACATGACTGTCCGTCCTCCGCCAATGGCATACAAGGTGCC
Source organism: Planococcus sp. (in: firmicutes) (assembly GCA_030147225.1). GTDB lineage: Bacteria > Bacillota > Bacilli > Bacillales_A > Planococcaceae > Planococcus. The sequence goes on from JASLAI010000380.1 coordinate 2,472, forward strand.
TGATGCACAACCGCCGCCAAGCTGCATGCCAATTCCGAAGATGAAAGCCCCAACTACCAAGCTGACGCCTACTGGTGAAACGTAACCGGCAACTCCAGTGCCGAAAAACGAATAGCCATATGCCAAAATCGGCGCGAACAAGGTAACAGCAACCGCAAGCATCAGCATATGCGACCGCATGGCTTGCCCGTTTCCGACAGATGCCAGGCGCCGGAACGCAGAAGTGAAACCGAAACGTGCGTGGAATAATGTGTAGCCAAGCAACAGTCCAATGACCAGCAGTACGGGCTGTGCAATATGTTGAGTAGCCAATAGGTAAATCATCAATAGAGCCGCAACAATCAATCCGCCGACAATCAATGAAACCTGGGGACTGTTTAAAGCTGTATCTTTTCGTACAACCGGATCTTTTGCATCGTTGACCGGCTGAACTCTTGTTACTGAAGTCATCAAATCATCCTTTTCTGAGTGAGTTAGTCGGGAATACTTGGTTATCATAATGCTTGAACCCTGCAG
>JASLAI010000395.1 GCA_030147225.1 Planococcus sp. (in: firmicutes)
CAGAAACTTTCGCGATCTTTCCTTGTTCAATATACACCAATAAGATGGATATGTCAGGCGGGTTTACGCCTGAAATGCGGGAAGCCTGTGCAATGGAAAGCGGACGAACTTCTGCAAGTTTGCCGCGAGCTTCAGTCGCAATTCCTGAGATTGCATGGTAATCGATATTGTCTGGAATTTTTTTGTTTTCCATTTTTTTAAGTTTATCTACTTGCTGCAAGGATTTTTCGATATAGCCTTCGTATTTGATATGGATTTCGACCTGCTCTTTTACTTCGTCTTCCAGTTCTACCGTAGAAGTTGTCAGTTGTGAAATCATATCGTAAGTCATTTCTGGACGCTTCAGTAAATCCGCTCCGCGAATTCCGTCCTTTAGTTCACTGCCGCCTGCGTCACGAATCACTTGCTGGGTAATTTCGTTTGGCTTGATCATAATGCCTCTTAAGCGCTTGATTTCTTCTTCAATGCGTTCTTTTTTCGCAAGGAACTTCACATACCGCTCTTCCTTGATCATACCGATTGCATAAGCTAATTCAGTCAAACGCATATCTGCATTATCGTGGCGCAGCAATAAGCGGTACTCCGCACGGGAAGTCAATAAACGATAAGGTTCATTCGTTCCTTTTGTTACCAAATCATCGATCAATACACCAATATAGGCATCAGAACGGCTCAGTATGACTTCCTCTTTGCCCAGCACTTTCGCTGCTGCGTTGATTCCAGCCATCAGCCCTTGCCCTGCTGCTTCCTCGTAACCCGATGTTCCATTGATTTGACCGGCAGTATAAAGATTTTCGATTTGTTTCGACTCCAAAGTCGGCCATAATTGCGTCGGAACAATGGCATCATACTCGATAGCATAGCCAGCACGCATCATTTCGGCCTTCTCAAGCCCTGGAATCGATTCTAAGAGCTTTCGCTGTACATGTTCAGGCAAACTCGTTGAAAGACCTTGTACGTAAACCTCACGCGTATTACGGCCTTCCGGCTCAAGGAAGATCTGGTGGCGTGGCTTATCATTGAAACGAACAACCTTATCTTCGATTGAAGGACAATAGCGCGGTCCAGTTCCTTTAATCATACCGGAATACATGGGTGACAAATGCAGATTGTCATCTATGATCTGATGCGTTTGTTCATTTGTATAAGTCAGCCAGCATGGCAGCTGGTCAGTGATGTATTCCGTTGTTTCATGGCCGAAAGCGCGCGGTACGTCGTCGCCGGGCTGAATTTCGGTTTTGCTGTAGTCAATGCTGTTGCTATTGACACGTGGAGGCGTTCCCGTTTTGAAACGAACTGTCTCAAAACCGAGCTTTTCCAGATTTTCTGCCAATTTAATGGAAGGCTGTTGATTGTTTGGTCCGCTTGAATAGCGCAGATCTCCGATAATGACCTCACCGCGCAGGAATGTTCCTGTAGTGATGACTACAGAGTTGGCACGATAAATGCCTCCTACTTGTGTGATCAATCCCTGTACCTTGCCATCTTCGACAACCAATTCCTCAGCAATTCCCTGATGCAAAGTCAAATTCGGCTCTTCTTCCATCAGGCGTTTCATTTCCTGCTGATAAAGCACTTTGTCAGCTTGTGCGCGCAATGCGCGAACAGCCGGTCCTTTAGCTGTATTCAACATTCTCATTTGAATGTGTGTTTTATCGATAACGCGGCCCATGGCTCCGCCAAGTGCGTCAATTTCACGTACAACAATGCCTTTCGCTGGCCCACCGATTGATGGGTTGCATGGCATGAATGCGATCATATCCAGATTCATCGTCAAAACAAGCGTTTTAGCGCCCATCCGCGCAGAGGCAAGAGCGGCTTCCGCTCCTGCATGCCCTGCTCCTACAACGATGACATCGAACGTGCCTGCTTCGTATTGTGGCATGTTCGTTCATTCCCTTCGAGTTTTATTTCCCTAGACAGAACTGAGAGAACAATTGGTTCAGAAGTCCGTCATCTGCGGTATCTCCAATAATTTCACCAAGAATCTCCCATGTTCGGGTGACGTCAATTTGAATCATATCTACAGGAACTTCCATTTCAGCTGCTTCAATGGCATCTGAAATGGTTTGATGTGCCTGATGCAGCAATGCAATGTGGCGCACATTGGATACATAAGTCATGTCCCCTGCTTCTATTTCTCCCTGGAAAAACAGGTCGGCTATAGCTTCTTCAAGCTGATCGATGCCTTCTTCCTCAATTAAGGAAGTCGTCACCAGCAGCTTATCGCCGGCCAGCTTCTGTACGTGTTCCAGATCGATTTTCTGCGGCAAATCGGTTTTATTGATAACCACAATATAGTCCATGTCCTTGACCGTTTCAAACAACAGCTCGTCTTCCGGAGTCAATTCTTCTGCATAGTTTAAAACGTAAAGAATCAAATCGGCTTCTTTTAGCACTTTCCGCGAACGTTCAACGCCAATCCGCTCGACAATATCTTCAGTTTCCCGAATGCCTGCCGTATCGACCAATCGCAGCGGTACACCGCGGACATTTACGTATTCTTCTATTATATCACGGGTTGTTCCCGCTATTTCTGTGACAATGGCTTTATTTTCCTGCACAAGGCTGTTCAATAGAGAAGATTTTCCGACATTTGGGCGTCCCAGAATGACGGTTGAAAGCCCTTCTCTTAATATTTTCCCTTGCGAAGATGTCTGCAGCAATTTATTGATTTCCGAACGGACCCATTTCGCTTTTTCCAGCATGATTGGACGTGTCATTTCTTCCACATCGTCATATTCCGGATAATCTATATTCACTTCCATCTGGGCGATCGATTCCAGAAGGGCTTGTCGCAGTGTACCAATCAGCTTAGACAGCCGGCCTTCCATCTGGTTGAGCGCAACATCCATGGCACGATCCGTCTTCGCACGAATCAAATCCATAACTGCTTCAGCCTGAGACAAATCGATGCGGCCGTTTAAAAATGCCCGTTTGGTGAACTCGCCTGGCTCTGCAAGCCTTGCTCCCGCGCGCAATGCTAATTCAAGCACTCGATTGACTGAAACAATGCCGCCGTGGCAATTAATTTCAATAACATCTTCACGGGTAAAGGTTTTTGGCGCTTTCATGAGCGATACCATGACTTCTTCCACTACTTCCCCCGTTGCCGGATCTTCTAGATGTCCGTAATGGATGGTGTGGGTCGCTTGAGAAGCCAATGCTTTCTTACTCGGAGCCCGGAACAGTTTGTCCGCAATGGTTACAGCTTCGGGACCACTCAAACGGACAATTGCAATTGCTCCCTCTCCGCTCGGTGTCGAGATGGCTGTGATTGTGTCGAATTCCATGATGTTCCTCCTCTTAAGACAAGCGGCATCGGCTGATGTCCCGAGAGAGCATTCCGATACAGCCAGCCAATTGAAAAGCAGCGGCGCGGCTCTGTGGATAACAAACAAAACAGCGCAACAGCCTGATGACCAAAATATATGTTCATAACTTTAATTTTCGCTTTAAAAAAGTTGTCCACATGTGGACAACCAGTAAATGCACATGGCTTTCTAACATACTACAATAGCATAAAGCATCCGAAATCAAAAGACACAGTGCTTCATTTTCATAAATTTCCTTAATTAAACACAAAAAAAGCCCGCCGTATTGGCGGACTTTCGTTTATTTATGCGGTTCAATGACAAGATAGCGGTTGGGGTCTTTCCCTTCGGAATGCGTATCAATGTCCAAACGCCTTGATAAAGCCTGATGGATAACCTTTCGCTCGTATGACGGCATCGGTTCGAACTGAACCCGTCCACCGGTTCGAATCGCTTTGTCCGCCATCCGATCTGCCAATTGCTCTAATGTCTCCTGGCGGCGTTCCCGGTAATTCTCAGCATCCAATTGAACCGTCATGAATTGATTCGAATATTTGTTGGCGACAAGTTGAGCCAATTGCTGAAGGGAATTCAAGGTTTGTCCCCGTTTGCCGATCAACATGGCTACTTTTTCG
>JASLAI010000234.1 GCA_030147225.1 Planococcus sp. (in: firmicutes)
TTGCAGCATTAGCGGTGATTTTACTGAACAAGCGTCCGGTTTCGCTCGATGTTCCAGAGTGATAGAATAGCAGAAGGATATACGAAAATTTAGGAGGAAATCAAATGACACAAGAAGTACGCGTACGTTATGCGCCAAGTCCAACAGGGCATCTGCACATTGGCGGCGCCCGCACTGCATTATTCAATTATTTATATGCTCGCCATCACAATGGGAAATTCATCGTGCGCATTGAAGATACAGATACAGCACGCAATATTGAAACAGGTATCATGTCTCAACTGGATAATTTAAAATGGTTGGGCATTGAGCACGACGAGTCGATTGATATTGGTGGAGATTACGGCCCCTACCGTCAAATGGAACGTTTGGATACGTATAAAGAGCATTCAGACAAGATGCTTGAAAAAGGCTTGGCTTATAAATGCTTCTGTACACCTGAAGAGCTTGAAGCTGAACGTGATGCGCAAAAAGCATCTGGTATTGCAGCTCCTCAATATAGCGGAACTTGCCGCAATCTGACGGCTGAAGAAGTCGCTGAAAAAGAAGCAGCAGGCAAAACGTTCACTGTTCGTGCAAAGGTTCCGGCCGGCGTTACGTATGAGTTCAACGATTTGGTCCGCGGTCCGATTTCATTCGAATCAAAAGATGTTGGCGATTGGGTGATGGTGAAGACCACTGGCATTCCAACGTATAATTTTGCTGTTGTCATCGACGACCATTTGATGAAAATTTCTCACGTATTCCGCGGGGAAGAGCATTTGTCGAACACACCAAGACAAATGATGATTTACGATGCATTCGGCTGGGATTATCCAGGTTATGGCCATATGACTTTAATCATTAATGAGGATCGTAAGAAATTATCGAAACGTGATGAGTCGATTCTGCAGTTTATTTCCCAGTATAAGGACCTAGGCTACATTCCAGAAGCTTTGTTTAATTTCTTTGCACTTCTAGGCTGGTCTCCAGAAGGGGAAGAAGAGATCTTTTCGAAAGAAGAGCTAATCCGCATCTTTGATGTGGAACGCTTGTCTAAATCGCCATCCATGTTCGATAAGCAGAAATTGATGTGGATGAATAACCAGTACATCAAACAATTGCCGCTTGAAGAAGTGGTGAAATTGTCTTTGCCGCATTTGCAAAAAGCGGGCAGATTGCCGGAAGAAATGACGCCAGAGCAAGCAGAATGGGCAAACAAGCTGGTCGCGTTGTATCATGATCAAATGAGTTATGGTGCAGAAATCACCGAACTTTCCGAGCAGTTCTTCACTGAAGAATTGTCATACGGAGAAGCTGAGAAAGAAATTTTGGCTGCTGAGCAAGTGCCTGAAGTAATGACGGCATTCAAAGAGCAGTTGTCTTCATTGGAAAAATTTGAACCGGCTGAAATCAAAGCGGCAATCAAGGCAGTACAAAAATCAACGGGTCATAAAGGCAAAAATTTGTTCATGCCGATCCGTGTAGTCATCACTGGACAGATGCATGGGCCTGAGTTGCCAGATGCTATCTCCTTACTAGGGAAAGATAAAGCCATCGCCCGCGTTTCCCAATATGCAAGTGCGTAGCATTGACTTATTGCGCTGAGCGTGTAAAATGAATTTACCATTAATAAAACGTTGACGAGAAGAAGTACATGCAGCATGCTCTTTAGAGAAGATCCCCCTCGGCTGAAAGGGATCCGGGCCGCTGCCGCATAGAAATGCCTCTCCGAGTGCTGAGTCGAATCAAGTAGACCAGACGTCTTGCCCGCGTTACGGGCCATCGAGAGAAAAGGACACACTGTCCTTTTAATCAGAGTGGAACCGCGCAACTATGCGTCTCTGTCATTTACATGACAGGGGCGCTTTTTATTTTGGAGCAGAAAGGGAGCGAGAGAGATGTTTAAATTATTGAAAGATGATGTTGATGTCATTTTCGAACAGGATCCGGCAGCACGTAGTTATTTGGAAGTCATTCTGACCTATTCGGGCCTCCATGCCATTTGGGCACATCGATTGGCTCATTTCTTTTTCAAGAATAAGCTATTTTTCATTGCCCGTATCATTTCACAGATCAGCCGCTTTTTCACGGGGATCGAAATTCACCCAGGTGCCGTTATTGGCCGCCGCTTCTTTATCGATCATGGAATGGGCGTTGTCATTGGGGAAACCTGTGAAATTGGCGATAATGTCACCTTGTACCAAGGTGTCACTTTAGGTGGTACGGGGAAAGAACGCGGCAAACGTCATCCGACATTGGAAGATAATGTCCTCGTCGCTACAGGTGCCAAAGTGTTAGGTTCTATTGTGGTCGGAGCCAATTCAAAAGTTGGAGCAGGGTCGGTTGTCTTGAAGAATGTACCGATGAATTCGACGGTAGTCGGGATTCCGGGGAAAGTGGTTATTCAAAATGGCGTGAAGGTAAAGCGGGACTTGAACCATCAGAATATGCCGGATCCTGTAATGGATAAATGCGAAAGTATGGAAATGAAGATCGCCAAATTGCAGCAGGAAGTTGAACAATTAAAAAAAGTCAGGCAGGAAGAAGGGCAACGTTTATGAGTATTCAAATTTTTAATTCATTGTCACGGCAAAAAGAAGAGTTTATTCCTTTAGAAGAAGGAAAAGTGAAAATGTATGTGTGCGGACCGACTGTCTACAATTATATCCACATTGGCAACGCTCGACCGGTTATCGTTTATGATACGGTACGCCGCCATTTGGAATACCGCGGCTATGATGTGAAGTATGTTTCGAACTTCACGGATGTTGACGATAAATTGATCAAAGCGGCAAATGAGTTTGGCCAAGAAGTTCCTGAAATTGCGGAGCGGTTTATTGCTGCCTACTTTGAGGAAACGAAAGCACTTGGCTGCGCAGAGGCAGATGTCCATCCACGCGTAACGGACCATATGGTGCAGATCATTGAATTCATTGAAGCGTTGATTGGAAAAGGCTATGCCTATGAGTCGCAGGGAGATGTTTATTACCGAACCCGAAAATTTGAAGGCTACGGCAAGCTGTCTCATCAGTCGGTTGACGAATTGAAGATTGGTGCGCGCATTGAAACGGGCGATAAAAAAGAAGATGAGTTGGATTTTGTTTTGTGGAAAACAGCGAAGCCAAAAGAAATTTCATGGGACAGCCCATGGGGCAAAGGACGTCCAGGCTGGCACATTGAGTGCTCGGTGATGGCGCGCGAGCATTTGGGAGATACGATCGATATCCATGCAGGCGGACAAGATTTGACTTTCCCGCACCATGAAAACGAGATCGCCCAGTCGGAAGCATTAACTGGCAAGCCATTTGCGCGTTATTGGATGCATAACGGGTATATTAATATTGATAACGAAAAA
>JASLAI010000032.1 GCA_030147225.1 Planococcus sp. (in: firmicutes)
TCAGTATATAGTTGAGAGAATGCTGCGAAAACTTGTACAAAGAAAGACGGGGAAACGATGAACATTATTACAGCACCATCCATTCAAGAAACTATTTCAAAGATATTTATGAATGAAACAGAAAATTTAAACCAAATTGAAGGGTTGGATAAATTTTTTGAAATCGAAACACAGTTGATGTATGAAATTCATCACCTTGAAAAAGAGCGCGCGAAAGAAACCTTGAGAGAATTGATCGACATGCTTTCACTGCGTTCTGAAAAAGACATCATCCGTTCTATCCGCAACTATTACATCATTCTGTCTTCGGTCATGGCTCGCAAACTTTATGAAATGCGCGTACCGCCTAAAAAAGCGTTTGCCTTCAACTCGGCTTGCGTAGAATTAGTAGACAAGCATATGAATGATTCTGAATTCATGTTTGTAGCAGATGAATTGATCGAATTCTTTGTGTCGATTATTTCTGAACGCAAACAGCCTTCTTTTGGACATCAAACAGTCAATAAAGTTGTTATCTACATCAATGATGAAGTAGAGCGTGATTTGTCAGTTGAAGAAATTGCCAAGCATTTTAGTATTTCGACAAGCCACTTGTCCCGTATTTTTAGAGAGCATGCAGGCATAACGCTAGTTGAATATTTGAACGTCCGCCGTGTCGAAGAATCCCAATACTACCTGCGTCACTCGGATAAAGGCATTTCAGACATTTCCAAGCAGTTCCACTTCTGTAACCAAAGTTACTTTACACGGATCTTCAAAAAATATACGGCCGTCACACCAAAGCAATTCCGTGACAGCCAACATATTCCGTATTTCCGTTATACATTGCCGCATGCTAAGTAAGTAAGGGAGAAGCAATTCTCCTTTTTTTCTTGTCTATTATTCATCTGAATGCAGCCGCTGGAATGCCGTATTTCTGTCACAAAAATGAAAAAATCCAATAGTGTTTCGTCCATGGATTGAATTTTGTATCGCTTATCGTTATACTTCTTAGTAGTTGAAAAAGGTGAAGGTGACTAATTTGAAAAAGAAAATTACATTATTAATGATGATGGCAGTAGCTGTTGTTTTGTTGAGTGGTTGTTCGGCTGTTGAAAACAAGGAAGGATTCTTTTATACCATCTTTGTAAAACCATTTGATTTTTCGTTGGATTATTTAGGCGGTTTATTCGGTGGCAGTTACGGTATGGCCATTGTCGTCATTACAATTATTATCCGTTTGGTCTTAATGCCGTTCATGTTGCGCACATACAAACGCCAGCAAGGAATGAAAGTGAAAATGGACGCCATGCGTCCTGAAATGGAAGATATCCAAAAGCGCTTGAAAGAAACGAAAGATAAAGAAGAGCAGATGAAGCTGCAGCAGGAAATGATGGGGCTTTACAAAAAACATGAAGTAAATCCGCTGAATATGGGTTGCTTGCCTGTCATTATCCAAATGCCGATTATCATGGGTCTTTATTTTGCTATTCTTTATTCGCCAGACGTACGATCTCATGAATTCCTATGGTTCAGTCTTGGTTCACCAGATGTAATCATGACTCTAATTGCCGGAGCTGTTTACTTCTTCCAGGCAAAAGTATCTTTGTGGACGATGCCTGAACAGCAGCAAAAGCAAATGAAGTTGTTTATCTACATTTCTCCTATCATGATCATGTTCATTTCATTTACATCAATGGCAGCTTTACCGGTTTACTGGGCAGTCGGCGGGATCTTATTGATCATCCAGACGTTCATTGGCCGTAAATTCTATTCGAACCATCCGGAAAAAGCGCTTGAAGCAGTAGAAGATAAAAAATAATAACAGAGAGCCGGCAAATTTGCCGGCTTTCTTTTTTGGGAGATGCTCACATGAATATGAAACTTCTGCAAGGTATAGCGATCGCACTTTTAAGCATTACAGCGTTGACTTGCTTGATATTCGGATATTTGGAAGTGGCCGTATTATTTATGACCTTACTCTTCGTTTTGACGAATAGCTTCCGCTATCGCCACATGAAAGCGCAAGGCATGCACCGGGAAGCAAAATGGATGCTTGGCATGTCCGTTATTTTTGGAATTTTGTTCTTTGTCATTCTAGGAACTATTTTGTTTTAGAGGCACAAAAAAACAACGCGATCTCATTTATTGAGATTGCGCTGTTTTTGTATCTTCGTACTTTTCTTTCATGCGTTCTTCTAATAGCGTATCCAATTGAATCATCAATGCTTGGATATCACGTTTCGAAATTCGGTTCAATGTTTCCATCTCCTTATGTGTTTATACTCATTTATTCGGAAAAAACACAAGGTTTTTGGGGGTCTTATGACTAAAAATGTGCTCATTTACTTTAGGTTAATAAACCCATTAAATACTTTTGTGTAAGAAAGGGAATGGTGTCATATTAGATTATAGATAAATGATTTAAAACTCTCGAAGAAAATAGGGTAAGTATAGGCAATATCCTACTTGTTGAGGAAGAAATTCACCAATAAGAATGGTAGAATAATAAAGAAATTGACAGAAGGAAGGCCGATTATGAAGTTTAAGGATCGATTAACACATAAAAATAATAAGTTTTATATAAAATGGATGGTGATTTGTATGTCAGCAATTATGGCTGCTTTAGCAGCAGTGTGGTTTTACATGCATGACTGGGATGTTGAAAAAAGTATGAAAGCGTTGGGGGAGGCAGTAGCGATAGAAGAGCCTTCTATAGAAACACCAAAAGACGAAACTGCAGAGCCGGCTGAACCTGAAGCACCAGAAACTCAGACAACGGAAGAGCCAGAAACCCCTGCAACAGAGGAGACCGAAATGCCAACGACACAGGACCCGGAAACTCCAGCGGTAGAGGAAACGCAAGATGCTGCTGTTTATCCGGAAAACAGTAAACTGCCTGCAGAACCTACCGTAATCAACGGGGTGCTATTGGCAAACAAGCAGCATCCTTTGCCTGAGACTTACGCACCCGGAGAAGTACCGGAAGCACGTGCTGCTTTTGAAACTATGAAAGCGGAAGCAGCAGCGACTGGTTTAGACTTAACAGCTTTCAGCACCTATCGTGATTTTGCACGTCAAAAACAATTGTATGAAGGGTACGTGGCGAAAGATGGCCAGGAAGCGGCGGATCGATACAGTGCACGTCCAGGTTATTCAGAGCATCAAACAGGACTTGCATTTGATATTGGCGAAGCTGGAAAAGAACAGCATTGGGCTTCTGCGTCATTCGGCGACACAGAAGGCGGTAAGTGGCTGGCAGCCAATGCTCCCAAGTATGGCTTTATTCTGCGCTATCCGGAAGGCGGCGAGAAAGTTACAGGCTATATGCATGAATCCTGGCATTTCCGATATGTCGGTAAAGATGTAGCTGCAGAAATTCATCAAAAAGGCATTACGCTCGAAGAATATTTAAAAGTTCAATAAAGAAAAAACGTCTCCGTTAAAGCGGAGACGTTTTTTATGGATAGAAATAATTAAGAACTTTCTACGGGATTAGGAGAGTGACTTTTTTCTCACAAAATAGGTGCCAGCAGACGCGCAATCGATTCTTTGGTTTTGATCATGCGTGTACGATCCAGGTACATCACATAAGTCAATTCAGTCGAAAGCTTTATATCCCGGTTGAATAGTTCAGCGAGATCGGTGGATACTTTTTCATCATAAATAAAGGCATTCACTTCAAAATTCAGTTTAAAGCTTCTGACGTCAATATTGGCAGTACCGACAGTGGACGCCTTGTTGTCTGTTACAATCATTTTCGTGTGGAGAAAGCCATTATCGTAGATAAAGACGCGGGCACCGGCTCTCAACATTTGGCCAGCGTACGAATAAGTTGCCCAGTAGACGAAGGGATGATCGGGTTTATTTGGAATCATAATGCGTACATCGATTCCTGATAAGGCGGCAATGCGTATAGCGTCGTAAAAACTGGCATCTGGTATGAAGTAGGGGGTTTGTATGTAAATATACTCTCTTGCCAAGTTGATCAACTTCAAATAGCCATCCTTAATTTGTTCCCATTCCTCATCCGGACCGCTGGAAACGATTTGCATAGATGTATTTCCCTTTTTCTGCTTTACAGGGAAAAATAATTCATCGTATTCGATGTCATGCCGAGTGGAAGCTTGGTTCCAATCTCGAATAAATCGAGTTTGTAACGGATACAAAGCACTGCCTTCGATGCGGAGATGAGTATCCCGCCAATAACCGAATTTTCGGCTTAGGCCAATATATTCATCTCCGACGTTAAAGCCGCCGATATAACCCACATCTCCATCAATTACCACGATCTTACGGTGATTTCGATAATTCAACCGGGGATTGATGATCGGTAAAATTGAGGGAAAGAAAGTTTCGACTTCTCCTCCGGCGTTTATGAGTCCTTTGAAATGACGTTTGCTTAGGCTGCGGGAACCCATATCGTCATAAAGAAGGCGAACCTTGAC
>JASLAI010000053.1 GCA_030147225.1 Planococcus sp. (in: firmicutes)
AACTATTATTGTATTATTAGTTTTCAGGAGGTGGATTTTAGTGAAATCACGAATCATCCAAGCTTTTATAGAAGAGACCCGAACAAACGGAATCAAATTTACGATGGACGATTTGGCCAAGCGATTGGGGATTAGTAAACGGACGCTTTATGAAAATTTTTCATCCAAGTTGGAGATACTGGAATCCATCATTGATCTAACCTTGGACGAACTAGAAAAACGTTCACGCCAAATTTCGGAAGACGAGACGCTTAGTTTGAAAGAGAAGATTCAGCAAACAATTAGCATCATGCCTCAATACAATGAATTTTTTGATTTACGCATATTAGAACAGTTGAAACGTTATTATTTTGAACAATGGGAACGTGTTGACCGTGAATTGAACCAATGGGATGATTTGAAAAATCTGCTGGAGCAAGGAATGGAAAGTGGACTAATCAAAAAACAAAACATCGATTTATTGATGAAGTTGATTATAGATACAATTAATATTACGCTTGATCAACAATTTTTTTCCGACCACAGCATTTCCGTAAAAGAAGCAATGGAATCCATAACCGAAGTGCTGTTATATGGCTTGGTAAACGAAAAGTAAAAAAGAACCTGCTGGCTGCTAATCGGTCAGTATTTCTTATATGGTTAAAAAACTAAATAAACCAAAATAGTTTTATGGTTTTAGTGGAGCAAGAAAGGATTATGCATTATGGAAAAGCAGTTTACAATAAATCGTTTAGATACAGATTCAGTCGGGAAATCGTTTGCCCGCTACTTGATTCCTTCAACAATCGGAATGCTGCTCATGGCCGTCAATATAGTGGCGGATGGAATTATGGTCGGAAACCGGCTGGGATCAGTCGCGCTTGGGGGAATCGGCATCGCATCCCCTGTTTATACACTTTTTGTCGCGGTGTCCCTGTGGATTGGCGTGGGGGCAGCTACCCGTTTTTCTTCGTTAATGGGAGCAAAGCGGACGGATGAGGCACGCACCGTATTTTCCCATGCCCTTGCTACAATTTTTATCGTTACACTTCTTATCGGACTTGTCGCATTTCCGTTCCGTACAGAGCTGGCTTATCTGCTCGGTGCGAATGCCGATACGTATCCATTTGTGGCAGATTATCTGTATTTAATCCTGTTATTTGGATTTGTTTTCACGATTGAAAACACGCTCAGCATTATGGTCAGGAATGATGGCAGTCCGAACTTATCGATGGTTGCCTTGATTGTTACAGCCGTATTGAACATTACGTTGAATTTTATTTTTTTATTTGTGTTAAATTTGGGTGTAAAAGGAGCGGCTGCAGCAACACTTATTGCGGCGTTTGTCGGGACGCTGGTATTAATCACTCACTTTTTCAAAAAGACGAACAACTTGCGTTTTGTTCGCTTTAAATTCGATCGGAAACTTTTGTTTCTGATCGTGGTAATCGGATTTCCAAGCTTTTTATCTGAAGTGGGAATTTCTGTTTTCACCGTTTCGCATAATTTGGTGTTCGAACGCCTAGCCGGTACAGACGGTGTCTCTGCATTTGCGATTTTGAATTATGTGCACAGTGTCATGCTTTTGGCTTTCTTAGGAATGGGTTCTGCCATTCAGCCGCTTGTCAGTTATTACAGCGGTGCAGCGGATAAGGAAAAAATGAAAAAGACCCTCCAATTGGCGATCAGTACAGTACTTATTGCTGGAGCTGCCTTTTTCCTCGTAGGGCAATTGTTTTCTGCTTCCATTGTTAGTGTGTTCGGCGATTTTCCGAAATCGGCCATCGATCTGGCTGTCCCAGGAATCCGTTTGTTTTTCATCGCTTACTTATTCATGGGCATCAATTTTGTTATGATGACCTACTATCAATCAACCGGGAAAATCCGGATGGCGATTTGGATTACTGCCTCAAGGGAAATCCTGTTGCTGCTGATTTTGCTTAGCATTCTTCCGATTGCGTTTGGTGTGACCGGAGCATGGCTCGCCATCCCAGTTTCTGAATGCCTCGTGCTGCTGTCGATTTTTTGCTATCAAAAAATGTGGGGTAAGCCGATTTTATAAGGATAGTAGATAAAGCACCAATCAATACGTGTCCGTAGCTGATAAAGTAGAAACGGGGAGAGTAGTTGCTGATCAAAGCAACTACTCTTTCTTTTATTTATGAATTAGGAATAAGAGAACTCTGCTTGCTGCTTTTGAGGACTAGGAACGAGACGATGTTTTTGAAACTATCTTATCGTTCTGTTCGTAAAGTATATAAAGGCGAGAGGAGGAAGGGGATAAAATGGACTCATATTCGGAATCGTTGCCAAAAACAGAAGCGCCCAGGAGAATTACATTAAGATCTGTACTGAATACATATGGTGGCTGTCTTTTTACAGGATTGCTGCTTTCAATTTTCACTCATAGAATCGAAGATGTGACTGGATTTTTACTCTTTATTATAATCGGCAGTTTAGTTTATTTTCTCTTGTTGAATCTGTATTTCACAAGCGAGATTGGAAGAAAAGCAGTTTTTATCACACTGTGTCTTATCGGATTGTTCAGTCTGTTTATGATAGTTTATCTTCAACTCAATCCAGCACCCTATTAACTAACCTGTCCGTTTTTTAAATTAATAATTTTCCGGACCAAAGGAGATCATAATGTTTCAAAAAAGGAAGGCAGCACATTTAGAAAAACCCAAAAAATACGTTCCCATATTGTATACAATCGTTTTTTTCGGATCTCTTATGCATTTATTTGTCGATTTATATAACAATGGGACAGAAAGCATGACCGGAAACATTATAAAAACTAGCGTCATATTTACTTTAGCGCTTTTTACTTGGATCATTTTTAAGAAGCATTCTACTTTGTACAAAAAGACACTAGACTCTAAAAAACGTGGATAGGGCTGAATTGATGAGCGGTTAACAAAAGCCATTCCTCAAAAGATGTTTATTTGCTTTACCTGCATACTGCATTGAATATATCTGAATCGTATGATAATTTTAAATGACATCAGCACGAGTATTTTAGTTCATACAGAAACAGTGACTACTCATTATAAAGGGGGCTGGAAAAGATGAAAGCGATAATGCAGGAAGTAAAACCGGTTGTGGAGAAGGTCTTTGAACATTTGCATACTCATCCAGAAATCAGTTGGCAAGAAGTTGAAACGACTCGTTACTTGAGAGAGTTTCTGGAAGCGGAAGGATTTCAGGTGGAGACATTTGAAGATTCAACTGGCCTTGTGGTCACGGTTGGAAGCGGTCTGCCGTGCGTCGGCTTGCGCGCCGACATTGATGCCTTGTGGCAGGAAGTGGACGGGGAATATAAAGCCAATCATTCTTGCGGACACGATGCACATATGACTTTGGCAGTTGGAACTTTGCTGGTGCTGAAAAAAATGGGGATTCCGAAAAAAGGCTCCTTGAAAGTGATTTTTCAGCCAGCAGAAGAAAAAGGGACCGGTGCCTTGTCGTTCGTCGATAAAGGCGTAGTAGACGATATCGACTATTTGTACGGAGTCCATCTCCGGCCAATTCAGGAATTCGGCAATGGCTATGCATCGGCAGCCATTATGCACGGTTCAGCTAAAATGATTCGGGGGAACATCCAGGGAACCGATGCTCACGGTGCCCGTCCTCACGAAGGGCAGAATGCGATTGAAGTGATGGCGCAGCTGGTGCAAGCGATTCGCTCTATCCATATTAATCCGATGATTCCGCATTCGGCAAAAATGACAATGTTCCAGGCAGGTGGAGAATCGGCTAATATCATTCCGGGAACGGCCGTTTTTAGCATCGATGTCCGTGCACAAACCAACGAAGTGATGGAAGTTTTATTTGCGCAAGTATCAAAAGCGATCGAGTCGGTTGCGGAACTGGCTGGAGTCGGGATTACATACGAAACAACGGCAGAGATTGCAGCTGCGGAAGTGGACGATACAGCTGTGTCATTCATGGCAAAAGCCATCGAAGAAACAGTAGGAGAAGAATTTCTCGTGCCGCCGATTGTCACACCTGGCGGGGAAGATTTCCATTACTATACACTGAAGCGTCCATCGGTAAAAGCAACGATGCTTGGTCTTGGCTGTGATTTGGCACCGGGCCTTCACCATCCGGCGATGACTTTTAACAGAGATAGTCTGCTTACTGGAATCGAAATTTTGTCTCGTACAGTACAACATACATTTGAACAGCTAGAATAAAATTTTTAATAAACTAAATTAACGTAATAATCAGTATTCTTTGTTTTGTTTTCAACTAAATCGGAGTATGATAAGGGTAAGAGGAGGAGGAGTTCAAATGGAAGCTACCTTTGGTCTTGTGCCCATGCTCGTCCTTGCCGCCATCGTGATTGTGCTCATTGTGTCCTATTTCTTCTTCCATCACTGGGCTAAGTGAGTGCTAAACAAAAAAGCCGCATGTCAACATGCGGCTTTTAATAGTGAATCCTCAATAGTGGTCCAGACTCGCTTATAAAAAGCTTAAGGCGAGAGCGGCTACAAGAAGGACAACAGCAACTTTCCGGTTTGGAATTTTAAAGCGTGGCAAGCTGCCTTTAAATAAAGCGACAACAGCGATAATAACTGCAGCAAAAACAACTAAATTGATGATACTGCTGATGCCGCCACCCAAGAGTCCTGCCAATAAGATCACAGCAATCAGCATATAAACTGGCGTAACCAGTACTTTCTTCCATAAACTATTTGATTGAAAACCTGGAAGAGTGCGGATGAAGCTTTTAAAAGTAGGTTTCGGTCTTCCGAAACGATCGCGACTGTTCATTCGAAGTCCTCCTCAGTTTTTTGAACATAATTAATTAAAAGTATTCTAACTCAAAATGAATGACTTTTACTTAAATATATCCTTCCATTATGGCAGAATTCGAATAATGTTGATATGGTTATTTGATTTAAGGATTATATCTAATAGATAGTGCGAGTATTTAGTTTGGATGGGGAAGGAGTGAAAAGTCTTGATCTGGATAGCCTTGGGTATTGCCGTTGCAGGGTACTTTATAGGAGAAGGCCTGAAAAATTTCAAGAATCCAAATGCAGACAGCTTTTTGGATTCATTTGATGAAGATGATGGACACGAACTAATTAAGGAAAATGAAGTTCATTATTTTATTGGAATCTCGAAAGAAGATGCACATTCTTTAGTTAAAGAGTTTCCGGAGGTTCCGCATATTATGATAAATGGTAAAGTGTACTACCCGAAGAAAAAGTTGCGTGATTGGTTACTCGAAATTGGAGAATGAGCAGTTCTTTACTGAAAGATTAGCAAAATCTTAAATTATATTTCGAGCAATAAAGAATTCTGACAGCTTATCACAACCGAGCAAAAAGAAAATCCACTTCCAAGAACGTAAAGTTCATAGAAGTGGATATTTTAATTTTCTTAAACGAATAAATGACCGAACAACACAAGAATCGGCAAAGTGATGATGGTGCGCAAAACGAAGATCACTGCCAGTTCCCAGAATTTCACCGGAATGTTCGAACGCAGGATTAAAATCCCGATTTCAGACATATAAATGATTTGCGTCAAGGAAACTCCAGCTAGTACAAAGCGGGTCAATTCACTTTCAATGCCGCTTCCGAGTACGGCAGGCAGGAACATGTCTGCAAACCCGACGAGGAACGTTGGAGCTGCTGCAGCCGCTTCTGGCAATCCCATTAAAGTAAGTACGGGAATTAGCGGGTAAGAGATGATTTGGAAAAGCGGCGTATACTCTGCCACAATCAAAGCCACTGTTCCAAGAGCCATAACAAGTGGAATCAATGCGAGCCAGATATCGAGTACAGTTTCAATTCCAATCTGTGCCAATCTTTTTGGGCTGGCGGCACCGGCCGCTTTACGACGGGCTTCGTCGTAGCCCCATTTAAACACGGATACTCCTTCAGGAATGGCATCATCGATTTGTTTGCCGACCGGTGCGTAGTACTCATCTGTTTTTCGGGACAGCGGTGGAATACGCGGCATAATGACGGCTGCTACTAAACAAGCAACCGATACGGCCAGATAAAATGGCAAGAACAAATGGCCGATGCCGACAACATTTGCGACAACCAAACTGAAAGCAACAGACGCAATCGAGAAAGTAGTAGCGATAACGGAAGCTTCACGTTGAGTGTAATAACCTTCGTCGTATTGCTTCATGGTCACCAATACCCCAACAGGTGCTGCGCCCATCCAAGATGCCATGGCGTCAATCGATGAACGGCCTGGCAACGTGAAGACCGGTCGCATGATTTTATTGACTAAGGTGCCGACAAACTCCATTAAACCGAATTCTACTAATAAAGGCAGCAGAATGCCGGCAAACAAGAACCAAGTCAGCAAGACAGGTGCCAAGTCATAAAGAACGACACCGCCCGTATTCCGCGAGGCAATCGCTTCAGGTCCGATTTCGTAAAAAGCCATGATGCCGAATGAAAAGGCAAGGACGCGTACAATCAGACCGAACGGACCGTTGATGAATGTAGCGCGAAGGAAAGGCGAGTTCTGGACAAAAGCTGGTTTTATGGCAGTCGCTGCTAGGCTGGCGATTGCTGAGAAGCCCAGCAGAATAACAATGAATGCTGGAATAACTTCGCCGAACGTGCTCAGCAGGAATGAAGCCAGGAGGCCGACTCCGATGGTCACTTCGCCATTATAAGAGATGGGGCATAGGAATAGTAAGGCGCCGATAAGGGAAGGAACTAAAAATTTCCACGTATCTGCCGGTTCAATGGCTTTTTTCTTGCTTTGAATCATGGTCATGTAAATTCCCCCCAGGTAATGTACTTGTGTATTTCTTCAGTTTACGGACGACCGATGGCTGGCTGATGCCCAGGATATTGGCCATCTCAGTGGTTGTCCGGTAGCGCTTTTGCGCATTCAACAGCACTTTCTTTTCGACGGATTCCAAAATATGCGGAAGCGTTTGGCCATCGAGTTCAAGTCCGATGCGTTCATCCGAATCTGGCTGATGGGTGATGGGCAAGTCGTTGAGTGTGATCAGCGGCGACTCGCTTTCGATAAAGCTGCGTTCCAGTACATTGCGCAACTCACGGAAATTGCCTTTCCAAGACAGCTGCAGCAAATGGAAGTACAAGTCGTCAGAAACTGTTTTCTGTGTGCGATAGTTGTCGTTTAGTTCTGCCAGAAAACGACCGATGGCCTGATCTAAATCGTCCGGCCTTTCTCTCAGCGGCTTTAGCTCGATTGGTGCTAAATGCAGCAAATAAAACAGATCTTCTCTAAAATGACCGGAAGCAACAGCTTCTTCAATCGAAGTATGGGTGATTGCGATAATCCGGACAGTATTAGGCTGCTTTAAAATCTTAAACAGTGCTGCCTGTGAAGCACAAGACAGCTGATCAATTTCATTGAGAACCAAAGTACCTCCAGCAGCCAAGCTCATATACCCTTCCTTTTCCAAGCCTGTAAAGCTAATTTCGAATACCGATTCGGGTATGGCGCTGCAATGGACTTCGATAAAAGCAGC